>JAFAPL010000860.1 GCA_019247135.1 Chloroflexota bacterium
GGGATCAACCTGCTGCTGGCTTCGGCGCTGACGGAGTGGCGCATCCGCCTGCGCGAGATCTCGCGATCGCCGGCGTGGAACGCGCTCGAGGTGACGCTCCAGGAACGTCGCTCCGTGGCAGCCATCGTGCAGGCACGAGTGGCGAAAGGCCTGGCCGTGGAGGTGTACGGCCTCAACGCACTACTGCCTGTGGGCCAGGTGCGGGGAGTGCACCATACAACGCCGGCCGATCGCGTCGATACCTTATTGCGAACCCGTCTGGGACAGGAGTTGCGCGTTCGCGTGCTGCGGATGGACGCAGATGCCGGCCACATTTACGTCTCCGAGCAGGTACCGGCCGGCCGCCAACTTCCACTTCCGTTTTGGTGAATGATTGGACCGTTCGCGGGAATGTGTCTGGGCAGCGGCCACAGCGCACCTGGGCCTGTAGCCGCGAACCAGCGACGGCCGTACATAAGACACTTGCTGGCTGCAGGCGATGTCCTCGTGATAGCGACAGCATAACTTCAGGCCTTATCGGCGGACGTCCAGTGTTCCCGCCTGTTACATCAGGACGTTTGCGCGCTATGCCGCGACCACCTGGACTCCGGTGATCGCGCGCACGCCGTCTGCGCCGCAGCGCCACATCGGTGGCGTTCGTGCGCGTCTTCGAGGCCACTGCCCAGGACGATGCGCTGGATTTGCTGGACGTGATGATTGGCTCGCTGCTGACGCGCCTCGAGAACGAGGGTGACCAGGCCCGCCTGCGCGCGATCCGCGATCCGGATGCCGACGCTGCGCTTGCGAGATGCTTGCCCGCGTCGCACTCGATCCGAGCTATCCCGAACTGGAGCTGCGAGAAGCGATCTTCGCCGCAGCCGGCAGCGAGCACAATCTGGAGGTGGCGGTCACGGCGGTCAGCGATCTGACGCGACCGCCGGAGGATCATGTACTTCGCCTAGTAGTAGGGGTCTGCGGGTTCTCTTTGCTGTCCGCCGCGGCCAAGACCGAGTAGCGGAGCCGAAAAGGCACCTCGAAAAACCCGTTCGCTACCTGCACTCGACCAATCATCAACACGAACCCTCTACCGTCCCGGGCCTCCAAGATGATGAGCTTTAACTCCGAGCCGCTCTGTGCCGCCAGAGCGACGAATGAACAGCCGTGCACTCGTGCCGTGAATGAGGGAGCGGCACCATCGCAATCAGGTTTACAACACGGAAACTGGGAGTCGTTGGCGTGACCTGGGTGCTTCGGTTGTGCGCGCTATTCGCGTTGCTGGGGCTAGTCGCCGGACTTGTCGTTTTCATTCTCGTCCGCTTGGGCATCATCGTTGCGACCGGAGCTCAGCCCTTTGGTGTTTTGGCGGGACTGGGAGTCTTCGGAGCGATCCTCGCATTCCTGCTTCACGCTGTGTTCGGCATGATTGCCGGGTTTTCGCAACTGGTGGTCCCGATTACTTCCCTAATGTTCGTGGTGTTCGGCGCTATTGGAGCGATCAGGCGACAGCGGCCCTGGTATACCCCATTAGCGGGTGTCGCGCTATTCGCCGCATTTACTCTCTTACAGAGTGGTGCAGAACGGGCAATGGACTGGCTCGGGTCCGCCTCCGACTGGGACGCCGCTTCCGAGTGGTCGGCGACCGCTGGCACATTCATCACAGGACTCGGCCTACTCCCGCTGTACGGGATTTGGACTTGGCGGTGGTGCGGCCGCACAACGCTGGCGCGAGAGGGACTTGAAGAGCGCTTCTGGAAGGCAGCTCGCAATGTCGCTCTCGGAACGCAAGAGATGATAAGCACAGCGGGGGCAATTCTCACCCTCGCTGGAGGAGTTGGACTTATCGCGTTCGCGTGGTCACGCGGTGGGATCGCTGGCGTTCTTATTGCTCTGTTGGCGGGCGGCGTTTTGTACGGATTGGTTGCAGTCGCCGGAGCCATCGTCGGCACGGTCGCAAACGTTCTGATCATTGCTTCAATCGGCTTGCCGATGGCAGCGGCGCTCGTCCAGTTCCCGGACCGACGGGAAGTGATCGGTCCGGATATTGGGGAATCGCATGCCGTCAACCGAACAGGGTCGTCCCTCCAACAACACGTCGAGGGAATTGCCTCATTGCTCAGTCACGGTCTAGAGTTGGTCGAGCAGGAAGCAGCTGACGA
>JAFAPL010000016.1 GCA_019247135.1 Chloroflexota bacterium
ACGGGCTACAAGTCACACGGCGTTCCGCACAAGCTGAATTCGGACCTGTTCTGGCAGATCCGTAAAGAGTTCTCTGACAAATACGGAACGCAATGGGTCGGTGTCGATCAGCCGGCGCCCAGCGATTCGAAAGAACTGCGCGCGCAATTCGAGGCGAATCTCAAAGCCATCGCGGACACCATCACCAGCGACGAAGAACTGGTCGACTACCTGGCGGACCGCCTGGTGGAAGTTGGTGAGTCCGTGCCCGAGGAATTGCCGTCCCTGCGTATCGATACCTCGCGCAATCCGTGGCACGACAAGCGCTTGTGGGATTTTCGGAATTACCCCAAGGAGCTGTTCGTCGAGCCGGGAACCAGCGCGCCCAACCGCGCCGCGCTCGGCAAGTGGGGCGCGTGGGTGAACTCGTTCGGCCGACAGCACTACGATCGCCCGCTGTTTCTGGCGATGTCGGCCGACCTGGCGGAGTCCACCAACATCGCCGGCTTCGCCAACGGATTCGGCGATATCAAAGGCTGGGGTCGCTACGACCGCGAGAAGAATCCCGATGGCGCGCTGCTCTCACAGGAGATCACCGAGTTCACCAACTCCGGTGTCGCCGCCGGCATTGCGTGTGTGAATCTGTCGCCGACTCCACTCCAGGATTTCGACGGTTTCTATTCGGCACACTCCACGTACGCTTCGTTCAGCTACCTGAAGTACGGGTTGATGCGCCTGTTCAGTCAAATCGCGCAGGACTCGGAAATCCAGGTTGGCAAAGTGCTGTGGGTCGCCGGCCACTCCGGACCGGAAACGGCCGAGGATTCGCGGACCCATTTCGGCATTTATGAGACCGCCGTCATGGAGCTGTTCCCTGAGGGCCACGTCATCAACATAATTCCGTGGGAGCACAACGAGGTGCCCGTGTTGATCGCGGCGGCGATGGCCACGGATCGACACATCGTGGCGCTGCACCTGACGCGTCCGCCAATTCAGGTGCCGGATCGCAAGGCCCTGGGCATTGCGCCGTATTTCGACGCGGCGCGTGGCGCGTACTTGATTCGCGACTACAAGCTCGACCGCCCCAGGATGGGCACGCTGCTGGTGCAGGGGACCATGTCCACCTATAACACGGTCCGACTGCTTCCAAAGCTCGACGAATTGGGCTTGAACGTCAAAATCGTCGCGACTGTGTCGCCAGAGCTCTTCAGGCTCCAGCCACGTGAGTATCGCGAGTCGATTTTGCCGCCGGGGGATCTGCTGGATATGACCTACATCACCAACGGCGCCCGCCGGCTCATGCGCGACTGGGTCCGCCATCGCATGGCCGACGAGTACGCCATGTCGTCGGATTGGGACGATCGCTGGCGCACCGGGGGCAGCGTGGACGAGGTGATGGAGGAAGCTCACCTGTCACAGGACTGGCTGCTGAAAGGGATCCAGCGCTTCGTGGAGGAGCGTCCCGAACGCCTGCGGCGTCTGGAGGCTGAACTGGCCGCCGCCCGCGGCTGACGCGCGCTCGTTCGCCACGCATAGAACCTCTGGACTGCACCGCCCGGACGGACTGAACTGCACCGCCCGGACGGACTGAACTGCACTGCCCGGGCGGACTGAACTGCACCGCCCGGACGGACTGAACTGCACCGCCCGGGCGGACTGGGCGGCAGCCAGTCTGCACAACCCGCGCCATCTCAGTCCGCACGAAAACCCCGCCGCGATGCCTCAGTCCGTATGAAAAACCTCAGGCAGACGCGTCCACCACTCGCCAGGCTGCCCCCCAGCCACCTGCTCCTGCATCGGATCGGTGATCCGCCACCATTCCTGCGTCTTCGGGTCCGCCGCCATCTTCCGCATGTCAGCTGCCAGATCGCTGCCGTGATATTCGAAGTACGCAAACAGCGTCGTGCCGTGGCGAAAGATCGAATAATTATGGATGTTGCACGAGCTGATGGTCGCCAGCACCTCCGGCCAGACGGCGGCGTGGATACGCTCGTACTCCGGAATCGCCTCGGGTTTGATGCCAATCACCTGAGCGATACGCTGCATCGTCGTCGTCAGCCTCTCTGGACCTGGAGTTTGATGCCAATCACCTGAGCGATACGCTGCATCGTCGTGGTCAGCCTCTCTGGATCTGGAGTTTGATGCCAATCACCTGAGCGATACCCTGCATCGTCGTGGTCAGCCTCTCTGGGCCTGGCGCCGGCACCACGCGTACAGCGCTTCGTAGACCGGCGTCGCGGCGCGCAGCAGCTCGTGATCGTCCGCGTATACGTCGACGAATCCATTCATGACCGCGCGCAGTCCGGCGGACTCCGGCGCCGGCTCCGCCAGAGCGACGTCGGCACCCCGGATGATGTGCGCGAGTCGATCGAGCGCCGGATCCTTTCCCGTTAGCTGATGGGCGCGAGCGATCACGTCGAAGCCGGTCTCGTCGCCGGATCGTCCGAACGGACCGCCACGTACGTGAAACGGCGTGGCGCCTTCACGCTCGGCGACGACGTGCACCTGGTCATTGGGCACGAACAGGAACGTGGGTTCGGGATCGATGAACCGCCGAATCAGCCAGGCGCACGCCACGCGGTCGATGCGTGGTCGTTCGCGAGTGACCCACTTCATACGCAGGCCATTGTGCCCGCCCCGCATACGTCGTCGTTGTCCCGCCGTAGCCGACCGCGGTTGGCATGTGCTGCCACTAAACCGCACGGCTCCACCAGACACCCGGCTCACTAAATTGCTCGGCTCACGGCCCTCTCACCTGAATAGACCGCTCGACTCACTAGACCACTCGACTCACCAGACCACCCGGCTCACGAGACCACTCGGCTCGGTAGACCACCCGGCTCGCTTGACCACTCGGCTCACTTGACACCCGGGTGACGAGACCGCTCGGCTCACTCGACCGCTCGGCTCACGCAGCTGCCCGGCTCACTAGACCGCTGCGCTCAATAGACTGCCCAGCATGTCCGCGTTCAAGCTCGCGGCCCAGGTCGGCCGCGTCCCCTCCACGCGCGTGCCCCTCGACGCCAACAACGAGGTGCGTTTTGAACGGCTGATGGACGATCTCCTGCTGGTCGACATGCACCAGCACCCGATGGTCCTCGCCGAAGACGCCACCGAAATGCCGGCGTACTTTCGCTCGAACGACTACGCCTGGGCATTCGACGCCGTCCGCGCCGGTCGCTGGACCACGGTGGCCACCGCAAACCTGTTGTCCTGTCTGGGCAAAGAACCCGATCCGAGCTTTTCCCGCTTCGAAGACCTGGTCGACGAAGTCGGCATGATGCTCGCATCGATCGCCAGGCACGGCGACGCCATCCAGATAGTTAGCAATGCTAAGGGTGTGGAGTGCGCGAAACAGGCGGGCGCGAGCGGCTGGCTGCCGACGCTCGAACATCTGTCGATCGGCGATCGCCTGCACCGCGTCGATGTGCTGTACGGAATCGGCATCCGCCTGGCCGGCCTGACCTACATGCGCAAAAGCGCCATCGGCGACGGTCAGTACGAGCGCACCGATTGCGGCCTGAGCGAGTTCGGCGTCGAAGTCGTGCGCCGTATGAACGACGTTGGCATGGCCATCGACCTGTCGCACGTCGGATCGCGCACCGCTCAGGAAGCGATCGAGCTCTCACGCGTGCCGACCATCTTCAGCCACAACGCCGCGCACACCATCCGCCCGACCCGTCGCTCGCGCTCCGACGAAGACCTCCGCGCCTGCGGGGCAAAAGGCGGCCTGTTGTGTGTCACAGCTGTACCGAACTCGCTCAGCGACGACCCGCGACAGGACATCAACTGCGTTCTCGATCATTACGACTACTTCGTGAAGCTGGTCGGCGTCGACCACGTCGGCATTGGGACGGACACGCAGGTCGGCGATCACGTCGGCTTCCATCGCGTGCTGCTCGGACGCAATGCGCCCGACAACCTGCCCGCGCCGTACCTGGACGGCCTCGAGTCGCCTGCCGACGGGCCGAACATCATCCGCGGCCTGATCGCGCGCGGCTACTCGGACCAAGACATCCGCAAAATCGCGGGTCAGAACGCGGTCGACTTTCTCAGGCGCACCATCGGTTAGCCCCGAACGCCCCGAGCACTATTGCCTGCCGCGCGCTCCCACAGCATCGCCTGGCCGCTAGCACCCCGAACACATCGGCTAGCCGAGTGCCCCGAACACGAGTGGCTAGCTGGCGCCGCCCCGCACAGATCGGCCAGCTCGGCACCCCGAAC
>JAFAPL010000795.1 GCA_019247135.1 Chloroflexota bacterium
CAGGTCGCTCGCCGCCTCGTCAAACGACTGGAGGGACTCGGCTACCGTGTCCCTCTGGATTCGCTCCCTCCATCCGTCCCCGCCGCCTAACAGCTTCGCCCACCTGCGGCGGGGACGACAATTTCACAGCACCGGGCCTGCTTGCGAGCGAGGATCGAACTGGCGATCTGCTTGCGGTCAGCGTCGACCTGAGCTTTGGCTCGGAACAATGGAAGCGGACGGTCCTTGTGCGGACCCCAAACGGTCCTCGGTTGGCACGGTGCCACTTCGAGGTCTGCGTCTTCGCCGGATTGGCAGCCGCCCTCAAATCTGGCGACGTGGCGGTCGAAGGATCGGATGCGTACGCCGACTATCGGGAGCAGCTGCTGTCGTGGGCAGCCTGCGAGCAACAAGTCGTGGGGTACTGCCACCAGGTCGGCGTGGCGACAACCGCCGCGGAATTCGTGCAACAGCTCCAGAGTTGGCTCTCGGAAACCGCGGCGCGCGTTGACGCGCATTTCCCGTCCAACAGCGATCTCGCGGTCGCCGACAACGGTGAGCCGGTACTCAAGCAAGGCCCACGCCGCCAGTCATCAGCGTCCGCCCAAGCGCTTGAGGCCTCGCTCCTGGAGCGCATGCCAGAACGCAACATCCTCGACGTGTTGGCGAACGTCGCTCAGTGGACCGGCTGGCCGCGTCACTTCGGGCCGCTCTCCGGTTCCGAACCCAAGCTTGCGGATCCAGTCCAGCGCTATATCCTCACGGTCTTCGCGTACGGCTGCAATCTTGGTCCGACCCAGGCTGCCCGCCACATGCAAGGTCTCGCAACGGCCCACGAATTGTCGTTTACGAACCGCCGCCATGTCAGCGTCGCTCAACTCGAGGCCGCGATTAAGGACCTGGTCAACGCCTATCACCGCTGCGACTTGCCGAAGGTGTGGGGCAGCGGCAGCTCCGCCGCGGCCGATGGCACCAAGTACGAACTCGCCGAGAACAGTTTGCTCGCCGAGTACTCGATTCGCTATGGCAGCTACGGTGGCATCGCGTACCACCACGTGGCGGACAGTTACATCGCTCTGTTCAGCCATTTCATTCCATGCGGCGTGTGGGAAGCGATCTACATCCTGGAAGGTCTGCTCAAGAACACGTCCGACATTCAGCCGACCACGGTCCATGCGGATACCGAGGGACAGTCGACGCCGGTCTTTGGCCTGTCGCATTTACTCGGGATCCGGTTGATGCCGCGCATCCGCAACTGGAAGGATCTGCGCTTCTTCCGCCCGAGCAAGGACAGCAGGTACCGCCACATCGACGCACTCTTCAGTGACGCCATCGACTGGGAGCTGATCGAGACGCATTGGCCGGACCTGCTGCAAGTCGTGCTGTCGATCAAGGCCGGCACGATCTCGTCTGCACAGTTGCTGCGCCGTTTGGGTTCCTATAGCCGACGGAATCGTCTCTACCAGGCCTTCCGCGAGTTGGGCCGCGTCGTTCGAACGGCATTCCTGCTGGAGTACCTAAACGATGCGCCGTTGAGAGAGCACATCACCGCGACCACGAACAAAGTGGAGGCGTACAACGGCTTCGCCAAATGGTTGAACTTCGGCGGCGAGGGTGTGATCGACACCCTTGATCCCGTCGAGCAGGAAAAACACCTCAAGTACAACCACCTGGTCGCTAACGCCGCGGCGATCCAAAACGTCATCGATCTCACGCGTGCCGTGCGGACGCTCCAGACCGACGGTTACATCGTCCAGCGTGATGATTTGGCGCAGCTCAGCCCGTACCAGACCCGACGCCTCAAGCGATTCGGCGACTACACGCTCTCATTGACCCCACCGGAACCGTTCGATCCCGAACTGCTGGTGCCGATTCCGCTCGACGACCAGTCCGAAACGGTCGTCGTGGCCTGACGCCTCTGAACGCTATTTCCTATTTTCTGCCGTATGTGTGCGTCCAGCAGCTCGGGCGCCAAGTTGTTCATTGAAAGGAGGATGCCGAGCCTGTACATACGAGGCGAGCCACGGACGGCACTCCAGACCTGGAGCGAGTGCCCAG
>JAFAPL010000045.1 GCA_019247135.1 Chloroflexota bacterium
GGCCGCGTCGCTACGCGCTGCTCGCGCTGATTGCGGCGCCGGTAACCGTCGCCCTCGCCGCCGCGGGCGTGTTCGACAAAGGACTGGAATTCAGCTCGACCGCCGGCCGGCTGACGTACTGGACCGATCTGGCGCGCTTGCTGGTGGAGTATCCGCTCACGGGCGTCGGCCTCGGCGTCGACACCGCCAACAGGGTGGCGCTGCAGTATCAGATCAATCCCGACCCCGAGCGCATCTTCTACGCCCACAACACCTTCGTACAGACATACCTGGAGCAGGGTCCACTCGGCACGCTCGGGATGGTGCTGGTGCCATTGATGGCAGTGGCAGCGGCGCTGATCGCACGCCGTAGCGGCGTTTCAGAATCGCGACGGCCCCTCCTGATCGCCGGACTCGGGATAGTCGGCGCCATGCAGGCCCACGGCCTCACCGACCAGGTCGTCACGACGAACGTCGGAACCGCCATCACGCTCGTGGCCCTGGCGGGTGTCGTCGCGGGACTCAATCCAAAAAGCCAGCGCACGCTTGCTCGCTTTGTGGCTGGCTATGCATTGCTACCAGTCGCCCTGGCTGCGTTGGTGATGGTCGCCGTGCTGGCGGTCCCGGCTGCCCGCGCACAGACGCTGCTCAATTTCGGCGGTCTGGAGCTGAACCAGGCGCTGGCAACCGACGTGCAGACGTCCGCCCGGAGCGACCGCCTGGCCCAGGCCGAATCCACCCTCGATCTGGCACTGGCTCAAAACCCCGATCAGCCGGCGATCCTCCGCGAGCTCGCCGCCGTGCGCGCGGCGCGCTTCGAAGACGACGGTGCGCTCAGTGCCCTCGAGCAGGCAGTCGCGTCGACCAAGCTGGACGCCTTCGATCGGCTCCAGATCGCGCGCGTCTACCTTGACCTGGGCTGGTCGGCGGAGGCCTATGCGTGGGCTGCGCAGGCGTACGCGGATTGGGGTCGGCCGCCCGAAGACGCGGTCATGCAGCGATACGCCCAGAGCACGCTGAGTGATGATCGGGCGCGGACGCTGGCCACTCAGGCGGAGGCGGCAATGCGCGGGCGCGCCTTCGGGGACGCGCACTCGCTGTTCCAGCAGGCGCTGGTGTTTGAGCCTGGGAACACCTACTTGCTGGACCGTGTCGGCGCCGCACAGCGAGCGATCGACAAATACGGCGCCACGCCGTCCGCGTGACCGCTCGGCACGGCCGCCCATTCCAGCGCACGCGGCATGTCGCTTGGCTGCTCTGCTGCTGGGCGGTGACCATGGCGCCCGCCGATTCGGTCGAGGTCGCGCAGGCTGAATGGCTCGACACGGCCGCGCCGCAGCAATCGAGAGCGGACCGGATCTGCGACGGGTGACGGTGGCGGAGCGGGACGCATCCGCCCCGACCGAGTTGGCCGCGGCCGCACGCCGTATCCGTTTTGCCTTGTGGATCGGTGCCGCGCTCTGGCTGTGCCTCCTGGTGGCCGGATTCTTCGCCCCAGGCGGCTGGACCTGGGGCATGCCCGGGCCGGTCGGCCACATGGAGAACTACGTCATCTCGCTGTGGCTGGTCGTGCTCGTGGTCGCACCGCTGCTCGCCGCGCGTGACCCGTCCAGCAACCTGCCCGCAATGCGTGTCTACGTGTTGGGCGTTCTGGCGATCGTGCTGAGCACCATCCGCGGCGAGACGCCGAAGCTCATTGCCGACGCACCCCCGCTTGCCGCGGCGCTGATCGGCCTTGGCCTGCTGGTGTGGGCGCTGCCGCGTCCGAGCGTCCTCTGGCGCTTCTAGAGCGCTAGCCCGCGCTCGGCCCGCTCGCGCGCGGGCCGCATGTGTCGGCACCCTTCGGCGGGCTGTCCTACGTCGCCCGCGAGGTACCTTGGGCCGACGGTCGAGATACATGCGATTCTTCTCGACCTTGCGCTCGCCGATCCGCTGCACCAGCGCGGCCGACAGTCGAGCACAATCACGAGATCCGTCGGCTCGAAGGCGTAGCATAGCCACATGCAACCCTTGCGGCTGGGGTACAAGGCCTCCGCCGAACAGTTCGGGCCAGTCGAATTGCTCGAGTTCGGAGTGCAGGCCGAGCAGTGCGGCTTCGACAGCGTGGTCATCAGCGACCACTTCCAACCATGGCGTCACACCGGCGGGCACGCGCCGTTCTCATTCGCCTGGCTCGGCGCGCTCGGAGCAAAAACCGAGCGGGTCCTGATGGGAACCAGTGTCGTCACGCCGACGTTCCGCTACCACCCGTCGGTTGTCGCGCAAGCCATGGGCACGCTCGGCGTGCTGTTCCCGAATCGTGTCATGCTGGGCATCGGCTCCGGCGAGTCATTGAATGAAGTCCCGCCGATGGGCATCGCGTGGCCGGACTTTCGCGAGCGCTACGCGCGGCTGCGTGAAGCCGTCACGCTGATGAAAAAGCTCTGGTCAGAAGAGCGCGTGACACACACGGGCACCTTTTACAAGACCGCGAACGCGACCGTGTACGACAAGCCGCCGAACGGCATCCCGCTGTACATCGCCGCGGGTGGGCCGCAGGTAGCCAAGTACGTTGGCCGCGTGGGCGACGGATTCATCTGCACGAGCGGCAAAGGCGAGGAGCTCTATCGGGATCAACTGTTACCCGCGCTCGCCGAAGGGGCCCGCGAGGCGGGTCGTGAGCCCGACAGCATCGACAAGATGATCGAAGTAAAAGTCTCGTTCGATACCGATCGCAATCGCGCGCTGGAGGACACGCGTCACTGGGGCGCGCTGGCGCTGTCAAGTCAGGAGAAGGTGGGTGTCGAGGACCCGCTTCAAATGGAGAAGCTGGCGGACGCGCTACCGACGGAGCGGACGGCGAGCCGGTTCATCGTCTCGACCGACCCGGAGGAACATGTGGAGAAGATCAAGTTCTATACGGACCTTGGCTTCAACCACCTGGTCTTTCACGCGCCTGGTGAAGACCAGCGACGCTTTCTGAATCTATACGCCGAGAACGTGATGCCGCGACTCAGAAAGCTGCAGGTCGGCGCTGCGCCGGTGTGACACGCAAAACAGGCCGAGACACGCTTCGGCCTCCCATCTTTAACAAAGACTCAACCGCTTGTTCTAGCACGTGACGCCCCACGTGACGGTCCACGTGACGCTTTGAATTTACGCTGAGCAAAAAGGATGCGCGGGCGGAGCGACCGCGGGATGTGGGACACGAGAGGTGACGCCGAACAGCAATCAGGAGGCATGCAAGTCGATGTCTGAGGTGTGTTGTGGCGATTGAAACGCGGGCGCGCGAAGCGACAGATCGCAGTGAGCGGACGCCGCAGTACGGCTCCGACCTGATCGTCGACATCCTGGCACGACTCGGCATCGAGTACGCGGCGTTCAACCCGGGCGCGAGCTTCCGCGGCCTGCACGACTCGCTCGTGAATTACGGCGGCGATCGGTCGCCACGCACCGTCCTGTGCTGCCATGAGGAGATCTCCGTGGCGCTGGCCCACGGTTACGCCAAGGCCACCGGCCGGCCGATGGTCGCCGCCCTGCACGACGTGGTCGGACTCCAGCACGCCTGCATGGCCATCTTCAATGCCTGGTGTGACCGCGTGCCGGTGCTGCTGCTGGGCGGCACCGGGCCGATGGACTCCGCGCGCCGCCGACCCTGGATCGAGTGGATTCACACGGCGCTCGTGCAGGGCGACCACGTGCGCGATTTCGTCAAGTGGGACGATCAGCCCGCGAGCGCCGCCGCCGCGGTCGAGTCGATGCTTCGGGCCTACCGTCTGATGACCTCGGAACCGACCGGCCCCGTCTACGTGTGCCTGGATGCCGCACTCCAGGAGGATCCGCTCCCGCGCGACGTGACGGTTCCGCGCGACGTCGAACGCTGGATCAAACAATCGCCGCTGCAAGCGGATCCTGACGGCTTGCGCACGGCCGCGCGCTGGCTCTCGGAGAGTCGGCGTCCGGTGATACTCGCCGACCGGGTCGGACGCAGCCAGGATGCCGTCGATGCCTTGCGCGCGATTGCGGAGCAACTCCGTGCGCCGGTGGTCGACCTGGGCTCCCGATTCAACTTCCCGAGCTCACACCCGCTGGAGTCAACCGCGATCGCCGAAGAGCTGCTGCGCGAAGCCGATTTGATCCTCGCTGTCGACGTGGTGGATTTGTGGGGCGCACTGCAGGCAAGCGCCGGGCGCCATCGACCGGCCGGTTATGCGCCTTCGTCTGAAACGCGGATCATCTCCCTGTCTCTGGGTGACCTGCTGGCGCACAGTTGGGCCGCGGACTACCAGCGCATGCAGCCCGTCGATTTGAATTTGATTGGCGACACTCGCGTGGCTTTGCCCGCACTACTGGAACTGCTCGAGCCGCGGGCTGCCGCGCACGCGGACCGCCGGGCCCGAGCCGAGCGGATCTCGGCTGAGGGCGCGGCGAGCCGCGGCGCGTGGAGTCAACAGGCACGCAGTCACGCCGAGCGCGAGACGATCTCGACCGCCTACCTGGCGCTCGCGTTGCGCGAGGCGCTGGGGGAGCGGGATTTCGTGCTGTCGAACAGCGACCTGCGCGGGTGGGCACGACGGTTGTGGAACGTGGATTCGCAGTATCAGTTCACGGGCTCGGCGGGTGGAGCTGGACTTGGCTACGGAATCGGAGCGAGTCTCGGAGTCGGACTTGCGCACGTGGGCAGCGGGCGGATCGTCGTGGACATCCAACCGGATGGAGATCTATTGTATTGCACTAGTGCGCTGTGGACCGTTGCGCGCGAGCGGCTGCCACTCCTGATCGTCATGTGGAACAATCGGAGCTACTACAACTCCGAGGAGCACGCCCTTCGCATGGCAGAGCAGCGTGGCCGACCGGCCGAACGGGCCGGCATAGGCACCCAGCCGGTGCAGCCGAATGTGGATTTCGCAACGGTTGCGCGCGGATTCGGCATTGAGGCGGGCGGGCCGGTGACCTCGCCGTCCGACTTGCCCGCCGCGCTGGCCCGCGCCGTCGAGGTGCTCGACTCGGGCCAGCCGTTTCTCCTGGACGTCGTCACCGAGGTCCGCTGACGCGGCGCAAAGGTCGGAACGATCTCACCCTCGCACCACGCCCCTCGAACAATTACTCCGGCATGTTGCCGCTGCGCGTGCCCATTTCGAACGGAGTGTACACACCGCTGTAGTTGATCGTCATCATCATGCCCATCTCCGCGTGCATCAGCACGTGACAGTGCAGCATCCAGATCCCCGCATTATCGGCGACGAACGCAAGGTCCCAAGACTCCCGCGGACCCACAAGAATGGAGTCCAACTGGACCGGGCTGCCGGTGACGGGCACGCCGTCGCGCGCAAGCACCGTGAACACGTGGCCATGCAGGTGCATCGGGTGGAATTCATCCGTCGCGTTGACGAACTGGAGGTGTACGACCTGGCCGTAGGAGACCTCCAGCGGCGTGACATTCGGCGAGGCTTCTCCGTTGAGCGTATGCACCAGCTGCGGACGCCCGTCACGGAATCCGGGACGCTCGCCGAGGACGATGGTCTGGTTGACGTCGAACGGTCCGGCGACGGGCGATGCTGACGGAGCCCCGTACCGGGTTAGGTCGAATAGCGGCAACTTCGTGGGGTCGGGGGCCCGCGCGACCGTGCCGACACCAAGCCACAGGGTTGCAGACGCGGGAGTGGAGTCCGGAAACAGCAGACCGAACGCGTTCTGGACGGGTGACGTTTCGCCCTGGACCTCAGCTAACCGGAGTTGCACGGCGCCAGTCGGAGGCATCGTGAAAACGAGGTCGGCCCGTTGACCCATGCCCAACGGGATCCGCGTCGGCCCGAGCGGCGACGGAGCGTTCAGGTCGCGGCCATCAAGTGCGACGACTTTCACATCTGCGCCGGACAGGACCGGAGTTTCGGGTCCGCCATCCATGCCGGCTACAACGGCATTGATCAAGCGGAGCCGAACAGTTTCGCCAGCTGACGCATCCATGCGGACGTCACCGTACGAGCCATTGATCTGTACGTGACCCGGAACTCCGTGTAGCACCACGGAGTAATCGCGATCTTCGGCAGTACGTCCAGTCGCCGGCTCCACCACGAGTGCGCCGAACAGCCCGCGCGGCAGTTGCGAACTCGTCTGCTGGTGAGAATGGTACCAGAACGTGCCCGCCTCGTTGGCAATGAAATCATATGTATAGGACTCACCCGGTTGCACGGAGTCTTGCGTCAGACCGGCGACTCCGTCCTCCGCGTTCGGGATGCGGACTCCGTGCCAGTGGAGCGTCGTCGACTCCGGCAGCTCGTTCACCAGCGTCACTCGCACGCGATCACCCTCACGGACGCGCAGCTCAGGTCCGGGCACGCGGCCGTTGTAGGTCCACATCGTTTGGCCGTTGACTTGCGTCACCTGGGCGGTGAGCGTGAATTGGTCTACCCGCTGCGACCCCGACGGCGCACGCAAATCCGCCACCGACATGTTGCCAGACGGCGCGGCGTTGTAGGCCTCCGGCATCGGCGTGAGCTCCGCCGCGAGCGCGCTCGCCGTCATCGCGGCGATCAATAACGCGGCTGGAGTTGTTCCCAACGCGATGCGCCAAAGGCATCGGATCCGCCGGCGCGGCGGCCGGAGTGCGATCGCGAGCAGCAGAAGAATCGAGACGGACTCCAGCACGTTGCAGACGACATCCGCGAGTCCCATCTCCTCCGGCGTGCCCGGGTGAGGTCCGATCGGCAAGCCAACCGTGCGCGACACATACCACAGCCCGACCAGGCCGGTCGAGCCAATGGCCATCAATAGCGCAAGGCGGCGTGTCGGTCGCGTCAGGAGCTGGATGGCCAGGATGACTTGGGCGGACGCAACCATCAGGAAGAATGCGCCAGATGGCGCGTCCTCGTGAAAGTGCGGCGGTGCAACGACGAAATGGATTGCCGCGGCTCCAAGCGTCAGTAAAGCAGCCGAAATGAGCGTGACTCCAATGGAAGTCCGACGTGCGCCGAGGCTGAGCTTTTTCATGCGTCCAGGGTGCGCCGAGCAGAGCGAGTTGGAGTCCTTCAAGCGAGCGAAGCTTGTATCCCTCCCGAGAGCGATGATTCGGGGCGATCATCCTCGAGATGTACACGGTTTCGTTCGCGCGGACGATTCGGTCCAGATCGGCAACGCGTTAGAGTGCAGGCATGCGGCGTGTGCGGGAAACGCGGGAACGCCTGGGCAGACTCGACCCGCGAGTCTGGGATGCGGCGCTCGGGATCGCCTTCGCCGTCGCGGCCGTGGCGCAAAGTGTGCATGACGGCTTCTCCACCCCGCACGACCTGACCGCCGCGATCGGCACGGGCCTGCCGCTCGCCTGGCGTCGGCGATTGCCGAATGGCGTGTACCTGACGCAGGTCGCTTTCGCGATCTACGGGGCGCGGCAGCCGGGCACAATCAGTCTGCTGGCGACCTTCGTCGGACTGTTCTCAGCCTCCGTCTATAGTCGCTGGCCGGTGGTGCCACTGCTCGTGCCTGTCATCGGCGCCATTGTTCTCGGCGTGATGGTGCCGGAGTCCGCTCCGTCTGTGCCCGCGTGGGCGCTGGAGCTGGTCGGCGGCATGTGCCTCTGGTTGGCTGGCAGCGCCGTTCGACAAAGACAGGCGCGAGCTGACGCCCTCGCGGACCGTGCTCGCCAGCTGGAGCACGAACGCGAACTGGGGACGCAGCTTGCGCTCGCCGATGAGCGCCAACGGATCGCGCGTGAGCTGCACGATGTGATTGCGCACAGCGTCAGTGTCATGGTTGTTCAGACGGGAGCCGCGCGGACGCTGGTGAGAAAACAGCCGGAGCGTGCGACTAACGCACTGCTCGCAGCGGAAGCAGCAGGGCGTGACGCGCTGGCTGAATTGCGCAACATGCTTGGACTATTGACCCAGCCAGCACCGACCTCGGAGAGTCAGCTGTCACCTCAGCCCGGGCTAGATCAGCTCGAGCGGCTGGTGGAGCGGGTGGAACAGGCGGGTTTGCCGGTCCAGCTGCGTGTGTTAGGGACGCGGCGTGCGCTGCCCGCGGGACTGGACCTGACGGCCTATCGCATCGTGCAGGAAGCGCTGACGAATGCACTCAGATATGCCCCCGGAGCTGAGACACAGGTCCTGGTGGAGTTCGATGAATCGGAGCTGCGGCTGTCCGTGGTCGATCATGGTGCGGTGGATGCGGCGGTGGTATCGAACGGCACCGGCCATGGGTTGTTCGGGATGCAGGAGCGCGTCGCGATGTATGGCGGCGACCTCCAGGTTGGCAGACGGACAGAAGGTGGATTCGCCGTGCGCGCGCGTCTGCCGCTGGTGTCGACATGAGCCTGCGCGTTCTGATCGCCGACGACCAGGCGCTGGTGCGGGCGGGCTTTCGCATGATCCTGGAATCGGACGGTGGCATCGAAGTAATCGGCGAAGCCAGCGACGGAGACGAAGCCGTAGCCGCGACGCGAAGACTCCAGCCTGACGTCGTCCTGATGGACGTGCGCATGCCGCGTCTGGATGGATTGGAGGCGGCGCGTCAGATTCTGACGGGGCACGTCGCCGAGG
>JAFAPL010000052.1 GCA_019247135.1 Chloroflexota bacterium
CTCCACCTCGGTAGCGCTGAGCGCAGATGGGACATTGCTGGCAGCCGGTACGTCGAGTGGCCAGGTGTGGCTGTGGCGCGTGGCGGACCGCACCCCGGTGTTGGGAGTACAGGGCCACATCGGCACGGTCTGGTCCGTGGCGCTGTCGGCCGACGGCCAGCTGTTGGCCAGCGGCGGCGGGGATCGAGTGGTGCGGCTGTGGGAGACTCGCACGGGCGAGCCGCTGGCCACCCTGCAAGGCCATACAGGTATGGTCCGGGGTGTGGCCTTGTCGGCCGATGGCCAGCTCGCGGCCAGCTGCGGCCTTGACGGGACGGTACGGCTGTGGGACACGCGCACAGGCCGCTCGCTCGCCACCCTGGAGGGCCACACGAGCACGGTGTGGGGCGTGGCGCTGTCCGCTGATGGCCAGCTGCTGGCCAGCTGCGGCGGGGATCACACGGTGCGGCTGTGGGATGCTGCGCACGCCGAGCCCGGGCACATTGGCGACACGGGGGTGCGAGCGCAACCATCAGAACATCGTTCGGCTGCGGCTCCGCGTGTGTGGCGGCCGCTCGCCATGTTGCGGGGGCACACCGACACGGTCTGGGCCGTGACGCTATCGGCCGATGGCCAACTGCTTGGCAGCTGTAGCGGGGATCAGACGGTGAGGTTGTGGGACTCCGCGCTCGCCGAGCCTGGGCAGATGGGCGACACGGTGGAGCGAGCGCAACCTCGAGAACAGCCGATGCGTGTGTGGCGCCCGGTCGCTACCTTGCAGGGCCATGCCGGCGTCGTCCGCGGCGTGGCATTGTCCGCCGACGGCCTTCTACTGGCCACTGCCAGTGAGGATGGGACCGTGCGGCTGTGGGAACCTGGGCACATCGGTGACGCGGCGGAGCGAGGCCAACCAGCAGAACACGCTTCGCCTGCGCCTCGAGGTGTGTGGCAGCCGCTGGCGACCTTACAGGGGCATACCGCCGCAGTTTGGGCCGTGGCGCTGTCCGCGCACGGCCAGTTGGCGGCCAGCTGCGCCCTCGACGGAGCGGTGAGGGTGTGGGGGAGCGCGCTCGCTCAACCTGGGCACGTCGGCGACTGGGCGCCGCGAGCGCAACCAGCAGAACAGGCTCGGGCGGCGCCTCCGCGTGTGTGGCGGCCGCTCGCCACCTTGCAGGGGCACACCGCCTCGGTCTGGGCTGTGGCACTGTCCGCCGATGGCCAACTGGGAGCCAGCAGTAGCCTTGACGGGACGGTGCGGCTGTGGGACATCCGCACCGGGCGGCTGCTCGCCACCTTGCAGGGGCACGCGGCCGCGGTCTGGGCCGTAGCACTGAGCGCCGACGGCCGGCTGGTTGCCAGCGGCGGTGGGGACCAGACGGTCCGGCTGTGGGAGTCCCACACCGGCCGTCCCGTGGCCATCCTGAGGGGCCACACAAGCACGGTTTACGGCATAGCCCTGTCGGCCAATGGCCAGCTGGCAGCCAGTGCCAGTGAGGATGGGACGGTGCGGCTGTGGGGGACCGCGCAGGCTGAGCTGGGGCACCTCGACGAGAGGGCAGAGCGAGCGCAACCAGCAGAACATACTGGGGACGCGCCTAAGAGTGTGTGGCGCGCGCTGGGCATCCTTGAGGGCCACACCAGCGGCGTCTGGGCCGTGGCATTGTCCGCTGATGGCCAGCTGGTCGCCAGCAGTAGCCTTGATGGGACGGCACGGCTGTGGAATTCCGGCACGTGCCAGCCGTTGGCCACCTTGCAGGGCCACGTCGGCGTGGTCCGGGGCATGGCGCTCTCCGCGAGTGGGCAGCTAGCGGCCAGCAGCAGCGAAGACGCGACGGTACGGCTGTGGGACACCGCGCTCGGCGAGCCTGGGAACGTCGGCGACACGGCGGTGCGAGCGCAACCATCAAATGCCTCGGCTGCGCTTCCGCGTGTGTCGCGGCCGCTTGCCACCTTGCAGGGGCACACCGCCTCGGTCTGGGCTGTGGCGCTGTCCGCCGACGGCCGCCTGGCAGCCAGCAGCAGCGAAGACGGGACGGTACGGCTGTGGGACACCGCGCTCGCCGAGCCTGGGCACGTCGGCGAGATGGCGGCGCGAGCGCAACCATCAGATGCTTCGGCTGCGCCTCCGCGCGTGTCGCGGCTGTTGGCCACCTTGCAGGGGCACACCGCAGCAGTCCGGGGTGTGGCGCTGTCCGCGGACGGCAAGCTGGTCATCAGCGGCGGCTTCGACCAGACGGTGCGGGTGTGGGACGCCACCAGCGGCGCCTGTCTGCATGTGCTGCGGCCTGAGCGTCGCTACGAGCGCATGGACATCACGGGCTTGAGCGGCATAACCGAGGCGCAGCACGCGGCACTGTTGGGCTTGGGCGCCGTCGAGCGGGCCGCTCCGCCCAAAGGGTCGATCTCGCCGCCGCCGGCGGAGTCGGCGCGGAATCTAGGGACTGCACCAGGTTCGCAGACCAGCGTGTGAAGAGACGTGTGGCGCGGCAACGCGACAGGATCAAAGAGGTCCCATGCGCGGGACAAAACAGACCGCGGGCTTTGGATGACGCTATAGTCAGTATCGACGATATCGTCAGAACCTAGATAGCGGCCGCGCTGTCAGTCTCGTCGAGCGGTGCCAACTCCGACCGGCGCCTCACCGGGCGACCACGACCATCGGTACTACTGGGCGAGCGGCGGCGGATGGCCACCGTGGTGAAGCAACCGAGCGGCTCCGCGGCGCCTACCTGGGCAAAGGACCACTACATGCACGACGACGATCACACGTATTACCCGGCTTCAGCTCAGCTGCAGGCGCCAACCGCCGAAATGATTGCCAGCTCGGCGTCCGAGGTGGGTGAGCCACGCGCGAAGCTTGCGGCGTCCGAAGAGGTGTGGGGTGGAGCCGGCGCGATGTACCTCCGGGAAATCGCCAATCACGAGCTGCTGAACCAGCGGGAGGAAGTCGTGTTGGCACAGCGCATGGAAGCCGGCCGCGCGGCGGCGCTGGAACTGGCCGCCCACTCCGGGCTCAGCGCTCAGGGCCGGGAGCGACTCACGCATGTGTTCGAGGAGGGCGAGGCCGCCCGCCGGCGACTTATCGAGTCCAACTTGCGGCTCGTCGTGTCCGTTGCGCGGCACTATCTGAATCGTGGCGTTTCGTTCCTCGATCTGGTTCAGGAAGGCAACATCGGCCTACAGATCGGCACTGACAAGTACGACTGGCGGCGTGGCTTCCGATTCTCCACGTATGTGTACTGGTGGATACGTCAGGCGATAACCCGCTCGCTGGCGAATCAAGGCCGGATGATTCGGTTGCCGGTGCACGTGACCGAGCTGCTGACGCGCGTGGTCCGAGCCGAGTGTGAGATGCAAGCACTCACTGGTGCCGTGCCTTCAGCCGCTGTTTTAGCGCGGCATCTCGGAGTGGACGCGCAGCGCATCGTGGAGGTGCGCCAGGCCGCACAAGCGCCGCTGTCGACCGAGGCGCCACTCAGCGACGAGTCGGATATGACTCGGGGTGACCTCCTCTGCGACGACTTGGCACTCGAAGCGGCGCAGCGCGAGTTGGAAAAGCGTGAGCTGTCGGAAGTTCTGGGCGACGCGCTCGACTCGCTCGCTCCGCGCGAGCGCAAGATCCTGCAGATGCGGTTCGGGCTGGAGTGGGGCAAAGCGCGGACCCTCACCGAGGTCGCCGCCATCACGCGCTTGAGCCCGGAACGGATCCGCCAGATCGAACAAGTAGCCCTGGCCAAACTCCGTCGCATGTCCCGGCTGCGGAACGATGTCTCAGAATATCTGGCGGCCTGACCGCTAAACCAACCGCGTCAGCGGCGTGCCGAAGGCGGGCAGGGCGGCGCACAATTCAGCCGCGTCACGTGTGGCGCGCAGGACCGTGCCGTCGGGTCGGACGACCGCTGCAGTGGCCCGTCCGCGGCGCAGCGGTCAAGCCGGTGGGACCCGCGCCGACAATGGCCACGGGAAATACGGCTCGCTTCATCCGATCCTGCCCAACAGGACCGCGAGGTAGCCGCCCACCAGCAACGCGCAGACCAGCGCGGGCGCCAGCTCGTGCGCTCCCTGGCCGTTGCGCAGGTGGGTGATCACAGCGCCCGCCAGCAAGACCAACAGGCCGGCGCCCGCCAGACCGCCAAGCACCGGCACGACCAGACCGACGACCACCCCAGCGGCACCGGCC
>JAFAPL010000073.1 GCA_019247135.1 Chloroflexota bacterium
GTCTGGATCGTCTGGCGGGGTGCGAGATCAACTCGCTTCAGCGCCGCCAGGCCCCGCTGTACCACTACGGCACCCACCGCGGCGACGATCACGCCCACGATCAGCGCGGCAAGCCACCAGGGCAACCCCGCGGCCGCAAGGACGATGATCACGGCAGCCACGATTGCCAGAAGCCCGGCGTACGCGACCAGGCCGCCAACCGCGAGCAGTGCCAGCTCACGTCCCACGCGGCTGGCTTTGTAAGTCAGTTCGGTGCTGGCGAGGTTGACCTCCTGACGCACCAGGATGCCCATGTCGCGGACGAGATCTCCGAAAAGCTCGCCGAGCGAACGGTCATCCGCCCGTGTGTGCATCAGCCGGCCAATCCGCCGCTGGGTCCGACACGTCCGATCCCGCGCGACACATCGGCACTCGTGGTCACGTCACCACTTTCGACACCGGGCTGGTAGGCACCATATGGCGGTATGTCCAGCGGTCCGGAGCGCGCGCCTGTCGACCAACCACCATAGCTGCTGGTGGTGGAACGTTGTGAGGCCCGTCGACCGGAGCTCATCAGAAACCGCGCGCCCAGAAAGCCGAGCGCGAGCGCTCCGGTCACGAACAACCCGGGTTGTCTGCGAGCGAAGTCCTGCGTTTCGGCGATCAGGTCGGGCACATCGTGCGCACGTAGATAATTCGTCGTTCGCTCCACCCGCTCGGCCGCTTGCTCGACGTACCCGCCGACTGCGCCTTGCTCTTGCTGGTTGAGCTGCTGGCCGGTCTGGCGTAACGCCTGCGCGACCGTTACCAGGGTGTCGACCACTCGGTCCTTCTGCGACTCGAGTTGCGATGTGGCCTGCTGTTTGGCTTGCGCGGCCACCTGGCCGGCGGCGCCCTGCGCCTGGTCCGCGACCTGGCCAGCTTTGGCCTGCACCTGGTCGCCCGTGCTGGGCGGATTGGAACGGGGTGTCTGAGTCATTCGAGCTCCTCTGTCACTGCATGTGACTGCAGTGGGCGTTGAGAGGCTCAGTGACGGATGGCCATTCCGTGCGGTCCTGGCGTCCGTATGAGCAATCGCGCAGGACCCGGTGGACCTGCCCCACGAGAGACGCAAGGCCCGTGCCGAGCGAGCTATCCCGATGTTGCCTCAACCGTGGTGGGCAACCTCGCTGGAGGGGGTGTCACCGACCGAGGGCGCGGGCCATGAGGACGCGGCGATTGCGCGCGCCAGTCCTGGCGAAGATGGACTTGAGGTGGTCCTGGACCGTGTTCTCGGAGATGTACAGCTCGGCTGCGACCTGCCGCGTATCGGATCCACCCGCCAGCGCGAGCATCTGTTACTCGGGCGGGACCAGGGCACGCAGGTACGCTTCCGTGTGAGCGGTTTGGGCTCTGACCTGCAGATCAGGTGCGAGCACCAGCACCGCCGCCCCCTCCGCAAGATTGGGTGGCGGCTGAGCGACGAACGTCTGTGCCTGGAGAGCTCGCAGCCGATCCGTCATACGCGGTGCAATCGCCGCGAGGTATTCCGCCTCCGGGTCTGAAAAACGGCGCCCGCCAATTCGCCAGAGGTCGAGAAATCCCCAGCAGCCGAAGCGATCCCTGAAGACGATCGACGCCATGTCGGACACGTCGTAGCCGGAGAGCAGCTCACGCCAGACGAGACTGCGCTCCGGCTGGCCGCCGGTGTCGGCCTGTAGCCGACCGACCGCGCCCGTCAGTCGCGTCCAGCGGTTGATCTCCGTCGAATACTTGAGTCCAATCAGCTTCGGCAATTCGGGCAGGCACGGCACGTCCGCCAGCGGGTCAGAGCCGACCTCGGTCTCGGGATCCGTGAGCAGCCAGGCGTACGCGTCGAAGGGGATAGCGCGCTCGATCTCTTTGAGGATCGCGACGCGCAGGGCGCGCCCGTCATAGCAGTCGTGGGCAACTCGACCGATCCGCTCGGCGAGTCGCTGCAACGATTCAGCCACAGCTCCGGCGCGTACGCGCGCGCGAAGAAGATCCCAGATAGCTGGGACATCCGCTGACGGGAGGTCCTGTCAGGATGGGGCCATGTTCACGACGTTCACTACGTTCACTGCGTTCACCTTGAGCATCGAGCATGCGATCACCGATTTCGCGACCTGGAAGTCGGCATTTGACCGGTTCGCTGACGCCAGAGCAAAGGGTGGCGTGATTGGCCAGCGTATCCGTCGTCCGATCGACGATCCCCGCCACCTGATCATTGAATTGGATTTCGAGACCAGCCAGCAGGCCCAGGCCTTTGGCGAGTTCCTGACCAACGTGGTGTGGGCGAACGCAGAGGCGTCCCCGGCACTCGCGGGAAGACCGACGATGAGAGTTCTGGAGCCGATGCAACCGTGACTGGTCGGAATCCCGAACTGGTCGCTGCTCTTCCAGTCATTGTCGCGGATCGCGTCGCCCGACATGTCGAACTACTGAGTCCACTTCCTCAAGGTCGGGCGAAGTGCCACCGGGTGGCGCCGTACGGCTCCTCAGACGCGACGCCAAAGGCAGTGTGAAAGACGAATCGGTACAACTGCCAGGGCGGCCGCCCTGCACTGGGGGCGCTGTACGGGGCAGTGAACCCGCGCGCCTGGGTATCGACCTCGGCGGGCCAGCCGAGCTGCCGGTACAGCGCGGCTACGCGTTCGAGTGTCTGTGCGTCCGTCACGTGCGTTGCTGTGCCTTCCAGGCTCACGTCGATCCCAGGCAGCCGCGCCGCGATCGAGCATGCTGGCTGCAGCGCCAGGTTCTTCGACTTGCGGGTCCCATCGCCGCTGACGATGTACAGGTCACCGTCCAGCCACATGGCCCCGACGCCCGCGACGTGGGGCCGACCGTCAGGCCGGGTCGTACACAGGAAATACGACGCGTCCGGGCCGTGCCAGTTGGCCAACTGCGCTCGCGCGCGACTCCAGTCGAGTGGTGCGTTGCCATAGATGTCGAGGTTCGTGACCTCAATTGGGTCGATGTCTGCCATACCCATACGTCGAACAAACGGGGCAGATTTCGACACCGCGGGCGAACACATCCCGGCCGTCACTCGGTAGCCCTCTTTCGTGCTGTCACCGCCGCGGCCGTTTCCGCTGCTGTCGCGCGCGTTGCATTGATACGATCCACGCAGCAGCAATGACTGAGCCGCGGCCGAATGTTCTCGTTGGACGTCCCGTCGTCCTGGGTCCGGGCGAAGGCCACGCTATGCGGATGGCGCGCAATCCCGACAGCATGCTGTTGAAGGCCAACGGCGACGACACCGGCCAGTATTACTCGACGTTCGAGTACAACGCGGTACCACATTCGCCGGGCGTGCCGCTGCATATGCACGAGGGCCATGAGGAGGGCTTCTACATTCTGGAGGGCGAGCTGGAGCTGCAGCTCGACACGCGCGTCGTGCGGGCTGGTCCGGGCAGCTTCGTGCTGGTGCCCCGCGGTTACGCCCACCGGTTTGCAAATCCAGGCGACCGGCCGTGTCGGTTCCTGGCCATCTTCTCACCAGCCGGTTACGAGAACGTGTTCGATCTCCGAATCCAACTGCTCGAAGCGGGCGAGCCCGACCCGGAGGCGATTCGAGCCCTGGAGCGGGCGCACGGTCTGGTGCCGCTCGATTCTCCAGACCGGGCTGCACGGCATCTCTAACCTGCAGGGGCTAGCTGTTGGCACGCCACGTGCGCCGAGATCGCCGTCACCTTGATTGACAGCGCCACAACCGTGTCGGAACGCCGCGGGACGAGCACCGACAACGACCGCCCCTTCAGCCGAGTTCTCGCCCGCAACATCGATGCGCTGCTCGAGAGCCGTCGCGCCCAGGAGCGTCGCAAGAGCACCCAGAATCGCATCTCCGACGCGATCACGCATTTCACGGGCAGCCTCAGGTTCGTCTATATCCATGCAGCTGTGTTTGGGGCCTGGATCGTGTGGAACCTGGGCTTGATTCCGGGTCTGCATCTCTTCGACCCAAGCTTCGTGGTTCTGGCCATGGTCGCCTCGGTCGAGGCGATCTTCCTGTCGACGTTCGTACTGATCAGCCAGAACCGCATGCAGGCCCAGGCCGAGATGCGTGCCGAGTTGGACCTTCAAGTCAGCCTGCTGGCCGAGCACGAGGTGACACAGCTCATGGCTCTGCTCGACGCCGTCGCCCGGCGGCTGGGAGTGCAGGTCCCGGACGAACGCGAGATCCAGGAAGCCAAGCAGGACGTCAATCCGATCGACGTGCTGCAAGCGATCGAGGACCGCGGGTCCGGCCTGGGCGGCTAGATCCACCCAGAGCCGCCCGGCACGTACTCTGCCACCGCGGGCGCCATGCCCAAAAATCCAGACAACCAGCAGTCAGCGAAACGTCAAGACAAGTCCAGCTCGCGCTCAGTCCGAGCTGACCCGCAGGCCAAACGGGCCCAGGCGGCCGGAGCAGAGCAGGCTGTCGTGAACGAGAAGAAAGCACTCGAATCAGGCGAGGAGAGTCCGGCATAGCACACTGACCACAGCGGGCGAATCGCGTGTCGATTGATTCGCGGGTGAACTGCGTCCATTTCTCCTGGGAAATGTCGCTGGCGTGGCTGAATACTGAAATGACCCGATCGGCGGCGTCGGCGGCTGAGGGTGGTCCTGGAGGTCGCTTTGACGGATCTGGCTGAGCATTGGGTCTGCTCATATTCGGGGCGCGCAGGGGCAAAGGCTTCGGCGGTCTTCGCGACGCAGGAAGAGGCCAGGGCGTTCGTCGAGCGACATGCACGACTAACCAGTGCGCGTGCGCCACTCGAGTGGAACGACAACGGCGATTCGACGACGGTCACCACGCCAACCGCTGTCTACCGGATCGCCCGTGTGCATCCGGCTTGCGCCAACGAAGCCACGTGACGCATGGGTGCGCATTGATCGGCAGTCGCAACCGGGCTGCTGCTGGGGCGGGTGGTTCCCCGCCTGAGCGGCCTCATCCGATCGAGTTGCTCAGGCCCGTCGAGCCGTGGCAGCCTGGCGCCAGGGCGCAGGCCTGTCAATGCCCGAGATCGTGAACCGCCTGCTCAGGCATGCGGAGCCACTGCAAGAGCTCAGTTGTCGTCCTGGCCGCCGAGCACAGTGATAACGCCCATCATGGGCGTCCCAAAGTTGCCGTTCGCATCCTGTATCCCACCGCGTGGGCCAGGCGCCACAGGCTGGTTGAACGCATCCAGGTGGGCGTGGAAGCGGCAGTAGTAGACGAACGTGCCGGGCCGATCGAAGCGGAGCACAAATTGACCAGGCTGACCGCCGTTGCTGTCCGTGCCTGGCAACAGCTGGTCGGTGCCGCGATGATCGGCGGTATCGAACACATCGTCGCTCACCACGGTGTGGTCATCCGTATCGCGATTGATCCACTGCACCGACTGACTGGCCAGCATGAATGGTGACCGCAAACGGCGTGAACCGATCGTCCGCCGGCACGACGACCTGGACGGTGCGACGGTCGGGCGCCGCGAGCGTCGGGGCCGCAAGGCCGATCGCGGCCAGTGAACCGAGTCCTAGAACCAGGCCGAATCCAGCGCGAAGCCGGGAACGAGACATGACAAGCACCTCTCCCTTGTGTGGATCGCCTCAGTGGACATACGGCTAGCGCGGCTCAGGCGGATTCAGGTCGTGCCCGACGCCGGCACGGTCGCTCGCCAGCACCGTCTGCACGTGCGCTGCGACACGGCAAATGCGCGGTTTCAGAAGGACAGCGTCTGCTCCGCGTAGGCGACCCATGACGCGTACTTGTCGCCCTCTTCGAAGCTCCAGGACGCGTTCAGGACCGCGTGCAACCAGGCACCACTGACGGGTGCGGACTGGATCGAGGTCCAACTCGGCGCAGAACACGTCGAGTCGCCGTCGGTTGACTCTCGCCGGTACAGCTCGCGGATTGAGCAGAAACTGGCAGATATCGAAGTACCGATCTCCAGCCAGGCCTTTCGGATCGATCGCCAGCCAGCCTGAGCAGTCAGATCGCAGGATATTGAAGTGGTGCAGGTCGCCGTGCAGCAGCACCGAGCGATCGACCGAAGCCAGGAGCTCGGAGCGCAGTGAGTCCGCG
This sequence comes from Chloroflexota bacterium, assembly GCA_019247135.1. The sequence goes on from JAFAPL010000073.1 coordinate 6,029, forward strand.
CGCTCGAAAAGCTCGATTGGGAAACGAGCCGGGCCGCGCCGTCGCCCTGCCAGCTTGCCAGCGCGGCGACTTCCGAGCGCGTCTCTTTCAGATGCGGGCTGACCTTCAGCACGCAGCGAGTGCCATCGGCGCGACGTGCGGCGGCGACGAAGTTGCCGGGGCTGCCGGGTGTCTCAGGAAAGCGTTCTTCGACCTGCAAGCGCCAGCGTTCGACGAGCGCGGCGACGCGTTGGGCGAGCTCCTGGCCGATCGTGCGCACCCCGCCCACTCCGCTCTCGCGCGTGCGTGGGCGACGAGCCATGGAGTGCATGCTAAGGCCGATCCACGGCTGCTATGAGACGGAGCGCGGCGAACTGCGGCTCATCGATCCGGCCATCCAGACCTGCGAACGCCGCGAAACGCCATCCAGTGGTACCAGGCCGGTGCCCTGGCAGTGAGCCCGTGGTGACCAATGGCGTGGTCACGGGCTGGCGCGTGAAGGCAACCAGGACGTTTTACCGGGACGGATGTCCCGCTAACGGCCTGGGTGCTGTGCGCGAGTTGAGGCGGCTCAGGCCGCCTCGAAGCGGGCGCACGTACACGGGGTGCCGTCTTCAGGGCTCATACACCCCTGGCCCTCGCTCGCGCTGGACGCCCTCTCGTCATCGACGTGGAATCGCCGTGCGTGCCCGCACACAGCACATTCGGCATCCGGGCGGGTTTCATTCGACTGCTGCGATGTGGCTGTCACGAATGAACCGAATGCAGCGCGAGTGCCAGGCGTCAGCCGAAGCAATCTAGTGTGACGCCGAATCAATGCGAGCTTGTGCGTTGAGGCGCGACTCAATCCGGCGATCAGGCACTATCCAGATCAGGGCAACCAACGCGAAGAGTGCAATCGCGAGCCACTGGCTCAGTAACGTGAGTGGGATGGCCAGGGCGAAGATCACCAGTGATAGCTTGCCCTTTCGATCGCCGCCGATCGCGCTGACCAGCACCGACTCAGCAGGCTGGCAGACGAGGATCGTGCGCACAAGAATTGAATAGGCGACGGCCGATAGCAACTGGACCGCGCCATAGCTCGCGGTCGGCAGCATCGAGAAGTCAGTCTGACTCATCCAGCGGGTCGCAAACGGGATCAGCGACAACCAGAACAGCAGATGCAGGTTTGCCCAGAGGACCGCGCCGTTGATGCGGGACGTCGCATGCAGCAGGTGGTGGTGGTTGGTCCAGTAGATACCGAGAAAGACAAAGCTCAGCAGATAGGTCGCAATGTCAGGCAGGATGTTCGTTAGCGAGGACAGGTCCGACCCGGCCGGCGAGCGCAGATCGAGCACCATGATGGTGATCAGAATGGCAACGACGCCATCGCTGAAAGCCTCGAGTCGGGTCTTGTTCATGCCGCCCGCCGTCTATGCGCGTGGCTCGACTGTACCGCCCGCCAGATAGGACGTACTTTCGACGCGGTCGAACCACACGCGCTGACGCCAGTCGCGTCCGCGCGCGCTGAAGTCTTGCGCTTTTTCCCAGGTGTCCCACTCCGGTTCACCGCTCGCGCCAGCCAGGGCCTCCGACAGGACCCGACCGTCAACAGCCTCACCAATCGGCAGACCCAATACGTGTGACAGCGTGGGACAGATGTCGATATTTCCCGCGGGCGCGGAATCATGCCGTCCGGTGCGGAAGTCCGCGCCTTGAAAGACAAGCGTGTTATGAATGTCGAATGGGCTGATGGAACCGTGATCCATTACCAGTTTGGACTGTGCGCCGGTAGCGGTGCCTTTGATCCCATTGATTGCTTCGTCAGACCATGTGAACGAAAAGACCGCGTCTGGTGCGCGAGGGCCGTCCAGTCCAATGATTGAGTACTCAAACGTCTCGTCGCAACCCTCACGCGTGAACAGGGGGCCAACGTAGTCATGCCGGCGCGTGTTCGCCACGAGGTCCGAGTCCGACGAGTAGACGAACACGGAGCCGCCGTTTTCGGCAGCCGCGCCGTCTGACAGCGTACCGGCAAGATCACGCGCCGGCTGCGCACGACGTGTAATGGTGGAGCCACCGTGGTCGGATGTGACGGCGATCGCGGTGGTTTCACGCAGGTGCAACTCGTCGTATGCTCGCAGGATTGCGCCCAGGTTTCGGTCCGCGTCGCGGAGTGACTGCCTGGTTTCTGGTGCGAAATAACCCCGCGCGTGCGCGGAATGGTCCGGATCGGTGTGCCAGAAGACCAGTAGCGTAGGCTGGAGCTCCGGCAGGACGAAGTCGGTGATGATGCGGGTGAAGTAGGTGGTCCACCGCGTAGCGGGTACGGCATGGCGGGTGGGGAAGGGCCCGAACCGAGCGCGCAATGATTGCATGAATCCCTGCATCATCGGCAGGCCTTCGACGATAACCACGTCATTGCACTCGATCGCGCGCGGGTGTTGCAGCCAGGCGGAGCCCGGTGAACCTGAGCCCACTACGACGGTGTTGCCTCCGGCACGGTGGACGCGGTCTGCCAGCGTGTCTACCAGGAGCACCGGTCGAGCGTCGGCTTCCGCGAGGCGCAGCAGGCTGGTGACGTCTCCGCTGGAGTGCGACTCGAGCCGGCCGTCTGGATTTCTCAGCAAGAACGTGTTGCCCGGTACACCGTGGCGGCCTGGACGGCAGCCGGTCGAGATTGCCGGAGAGTTGGCGCGCGTGAGCGTGGGATAGACGGCGCGGCTACGTTCGAACCAGACTCCCTGCTCACGCAGATGGTGGAGATTCGGCGTGAGCTCGGGCGAAACCAGGTCCGGGCGCAGGCCGTCCCACACCATAAGGAACGCGCGCTGTGTGGTCATGGCCAATCACCAGTCAGCATCGGAAGGTGCCAGCGTACAGGCGCATTGGCCATTCGCGCGCGAGTACCAGCCCGAGGCGTGGCGACCAACCGAGCGCGACCGTCGCCGGGCCAGGTGTTACTCGGCGGTAACCGCGGTGAAACGCCGCGGGCGAATACTGCCGGCATGCCCGCCTCGTCAGCACCGGCTGACCCTTGCGCAATGTGCGGGGCGTGCTGCCACGCGTACTACGTGCCGCTGTCCGGCTATGACATGTGGCGGATAAGTCGGACACTGGGGATCGAGCCCGCGGAGTTCGTGGTCGCATTCCCGAAGCAGCCTGGCGCGGATTTCGGGTTCCAGCTCTGTCAGGGTGGTGACACGTACGAGCTAGTGCTCGACAAGCAGGGGCCATTTCAGCTTGGCCAACCGTGCGTATTCCTGGACAAGCAGCCGGACGGCGTCAGCCGCTGCGGCATCTACGCCGAACGACCCGCGGTATGTCGCTCGTACCCGATGAAGGCGACGCCGGCCCACGTGATCGCGTTTCGTCCGGGCGCACTGTGCCCGAGCGGTGCCTGGCCCGAGTCCGAACCGCGGCAGCCGGCGTGGCGCGCGGCGTGGGATGCGCTGGAGCAGCAGTTCGATCACTATCGCTACATCGTGGCGGGGTGGAACGCGCAGGTGGCATCGCACCCCGGCCGCGAATTCGGCATGGATCATTTCGTGGCGTACGTCATGGGCATGTACGACAAGCTCGCGCAGTCGCCGAGCTTCGCTGTAGCTCTGCAAACCGGCCCCGGCTGAGAGCAGCACGCGCGCGTTCTTTATTGTTCATTCGGCGCGCAACCGATTCGAGTAGACTGCCCGCGTCGGGCTCGATCAGCGTTGCATGAGTGTTGACCTCCCCCTCTCGGGTGCGTGTGCCACGTCACGCGCCGAGTCTCGCGGCGGCCCCTGGCGGCACACTCCGCGTGGCTTGGCGTCCGTTACCGTCGGGCTGCTGAGCTGGCTCATCCCTATCGCCTTCCTCGCCTGGGCGCTGCGGCTCGCCATCCTGGAGGGCTACGTCTACGAGGTGCCGGGCAATTTTCCCGGGGACTTCAGCTGGACCACCAGTCTGGGCCTCCAGGAGCTGCTGCGCCGGGGCATGTTCTATGGGCCGATCTTCGTGCTCGAGTGGAGATACCTGGCCGACCCGGAGCTCCTGTCGCACGCTGACTTCGCGCGGCTGGACTACGGTCTGTTCCTGGCGAGCTTCGCGTGTACCTGGCTGGCGCTCTTCGGCACCGTGCGCCCGCGTCTGGCCATTTTCGTGCTGGCGGCCTGGCTGGCGCACCATGCGTCAGTTGAAGCCTTCTCCAATACGGCGCACCCGGAGATCCTCGAATTTGCGCTGATCTGCGCCAGCCTCCTGGTAGCCGTGCGTGGACGGCGGCGCGCGGCCGGCGGCCTGCTGGGCCTGGCGATGTCGACCAAGACCTTGCCGGGGCTGTTCTTGCCTTACCTTGCGCTACGACGCCAGTGGAGCATGCTGCTGGCCGCCGCCGTCATGGCCGGCGTTGTGTTCTTCGTCGTCTGCTGGATTCAGGGCATCACGCCGGTGGCGGGACTGGTCGACCTGGTCTATCAGAACGGCAACCTCACCAAGCTGAGCTTCACTGAATATGAATACTCACCGCGGGCCGACTTTGCCCGCATCGTGGCCGGGAGCGCATCCGAGTTGTCGGCCGATCAGGCGGCGCTCGTGGTCGGTCTGCACGTCGGTCTGAGCCTGATCGTGCTGGCGCTGGTCGGCTGGATCGTGCTCAAAGCAGATCCCAGCAAGCGCCACGAGGGACTCTTCTTCGGCCTCGTGGCGGCGGCCATGCTGATCGTCTCGCCGTCGGTCCACCTCGCCTATTACATCTTTCTGCTGCCAGCCTGGACCGCCATCCTGGCCGAGGTGCTGCGCCGGCCGATCTCGCCGGGCACCGCGGGTCTGTGGGGTGGACTGGTTGCTGGCTACGTGTTCACGGGCTTCGACCAGCCGTTTTTCTTGATGCAACGTGTGGCTGGGTTCGGGTTGATCGTGCCCCAGAACTGGCTTGCCTGGCACCTGCCGGCGATTGCACTGCTAGTCACGCTGGTGACCCTCGGGCTCACCCTGCTGTCGGCGCGGCGGAGCGAGCCCGCGAGCACGTAATCGGCGCGCGTCTGCGCGATCACGGGCAGGTAGCATGCCGTAGCGTGACCGAGGAAGCGCTCGGGCCGCTCAGCCCGGCCGAGCTGGATGAGTTCCTGGGCCGGCCGCTCCTGCTCAAGCTCGCGTGTTTGCGCCCGGACGGGTGGCCGTATGTGGTTCCGCTGTGGTTTGCCTGGCATGAACACAAGCTCTACGTCGTCGGACGCCAGCGGGCGGTCTGGATCGACTACATCCGACGTGAGCCGCGCGTCGGCGTCTTGATTGACGAAGAAGCGCGATCGCACCGACGCGTGCAGATGACCGCGACCGCGGCGCTGGTCGAAGGCCCCGTGGTGCGCGCGCAGGGTAGCCCGCGCTGGCACGACCTGGACAAATTGCTCGTCGCGCGCTACATGGCCGATGAGCACGGCCAGGCGTATCGCCAGGAGACCGCCGACCGACCGCGCTTCCTGGTCGAGCTGACCCCGATTCAGGTCACGACATGGCGCGGCGGCGGCTGGCATCACCGCTACGTGACGACCGAGAACGCCGTCCCGCCGCCCACGAGCGTGATCTCGACCCACTCCAGCTGAGCTCACGGGCTGATAGGCTGCGCGCATGACGGTCACCGCGCTTGATGCCTTCGCACCTGCCCACGCCATGGTCGGCGCGTTGCGCGAGCGACGCATGAGCTCGACAGAGCTTGTCGAGCTGCACCTCGAGCGCATCGCCCGCTACAACCAGGAACTGAACGCTATCGTCGTGCCCGCCTCAGATCCGCTCGCCGCTGCCAGTCAGGCGGACGAACGGCGCCTGGCGGGCGGGTCGGCGGCGCTTCTCGGCCTGCCGCTGACGCTCAAGGAATCAATGAACGTGCGCGGGATGCCAGTCACCGCGGGGGTCAGGGACTTCGCTGATTACCGGTCGGCAGACGACGGCGCAATCCCCGCCCGAGTGCTCGGCGCTGGCGCCGTCCTGCTGGGCAAGACCAACGTGCCGCCGATGCTGGCCGACTGGCAGAGCGACAACCCGATCTACGGTCGCACCGTCAACCCGTGGGACGTGACGCGAACCCCCGGCGGGAGCACGGGCGGCGGCGCCGCCGCGGTCGCGGCTGGTCTGAGCCCGCTGGAGTTTGGCAGCGACATCGGTGGATCCATTCGCGTGCCAGCCGCGTTCTGCGGCGTGTTCGGCCACAAGCCGAGCGAAACGGCCGTGCCGCGTAGCGGCCAATTTGCGGTGCCCGTGCTGCCCAATGCGGCAGCAGTCATGGCTGTGCAAGGCCCACTTGCGCGCAGCGCCGAGGATCTGGAGCTGGCGCTCAACGTGATCGCCGGGCCAGAGGTTGGCGAGGACGCTGCCTGGCGTTTGGATCTGCCGCCCGCGCGCGCAGAGCGTTTGGCCGACTTCCGCGTGGCGGTCCTGCCGCCCATTCCGTGGCAACCGGTGAGCTCCGAGATAATGGAAGCTCTGGACGGGCTTGCCGCGCGGCTTGGGCGCGCTGGAACGCGCGTCAGTGTCACTCAGCCGGAGGCGTTTGGAGATCTGCGTCAGCATACGGCTGTGTACATGTCGATGCTCGCAGCGTTCATGGCCAGCCGCATGCCCGCGAATCAGCGCGAAGCAGAGGCGGAGATCGTTCAGCGGCACAGCATTGACACCGATTTTGTGTCCGCTCGGGTGGCGGGTTTTCGAGCAACGCTCAGCGAATGGCTGCAGTGGCATGCCCAGCGCGAGGCGTACCGCGCGGCTTACCGCGCGTTCTTCAAGGACTGGGACGTGTTGCTGACACCAATCACGTTGGTTACGGCCTTCCCGCACACGCCGGTAGCATGGCCGCCGGACGAAACGAACGCCAGGCTAACGGTTGATGTCGATGGCCAGCCGGTGCCGTATTTCCGCCAGGTGGTCTATCCGGGTATCGCGACGCTGACCGGGCAGCCGTCGACGACATTTCCAGTGGGCGTATCACGCGCAGGCCTGCCCATGGGTGTCCAGGCGATCGGCCCCTACCTGGAGGACCGCACGACGATCAGATTCGCCGGACTGGCGACACGCGAATTCGGAGGCTTCACGCCGCCGCCACGTTTCAGCTGACCGCCAGCTTACGCGCTGGTCTCAGTCTCACCAGAGCCGAGAACTCGCAGTAACGCGGCGACGTTTACACCCCAACCAACTCCGAAGGCAGTTGGCACAAGCACGGCGTCCTGGTCGGGATTCCAGAAGGTTCGGAGAAACCGATCCGGGGTTGGCGGGCGCAAATCGTACGGCACGCGGCCGAACAGCGTGCCGTGCCAGGTACGCTGCTCGGGAGGCAATCGGAGCTCCTGAACAATCGCGAGGCCGAGCATGCTCAAGCCTGCCCATTTGAGGAGGTCACGCCAACCGTCGATCTTCACCTGCATACCACAGGGTGGCTCTACCGCCAGGAGACGGTCAACTGTGTTGGCGGTCTTGCCTGGCCCAGTCAAAGAGTTAGCCAGATACCCGGCAAAGGAGCGAGATGTTGATGCCCAGTCAATTGGAGGAAGGCGTCGACACGTACGGCCGACTGGACTGTGCGCACAACAATGCTGGTGTCAGCGGCGCCGGCTTCGCGCCGCACGAGTATCCAGACGAGGTGTGGGCTCGTGTCATTGCGATCAATCTGACGGGTGTGTGGCTGTGCCTCAAGTACGAGCTCGGACACATGCTGCGCCAGGGTGGGGGCGCGATCGTGAACACTGCGTCGGCTGCCGGACTTGTCGGTTTGCCGAATAGCATCGGCTATACCGCCAGCAAGCACGGTGTGGTGGGACTGACCAGAAGTGCGGCCTTAGCGTATGCGCAGAACAACATCCGAGTGAATGCAGTCTGTCCGGGCTATGTGGATACGCCGATGTTGGCGACGGCCGCCCGACCGGAATACATCGCCGCGGCAGTCGCAAATCAGCCGGTAGGTCGACTTGGCAGTCCGCGGGAGGTTGCCGCGCTTGTG
>JAFAPL010000084.1 GCA_019247135.1 Chloroflexota bacterium
TGACTTGCGCGCAGATGCACCAGGTCGATCACCTGGCGCGGCAGGCCCAGGTCATCAACGGCGGCCGTGAAGGCCTGGAGTGCCTGTATCGCGCCGGGCGCAATCATGATGCTGTTCTTCAGACGCGGTTTCGGGGCGAAGACGGTCATTGTTCGAGTCCTCCTCGTGAAGGTTGTCACTGATGAAGACACGCGAGGCAGGCAACATGTGACCGGCTTCGAAAAGCCTATGATGGACGCGCCTGGCTCCACGATGGCGACAATTGGCGAGCGACGGCCCCGGTCCGAACCTCCGGCCTCGGTGCTTGCGAGCCACTCCATACTCGACGGGCGCGCCACATTCCTCGCATGTACGGTCGTGTGCGGCGCCGCCGCAGCCATCATCGCCCTGATCAGCTTTGCCGAGCTGGCGCTGCCGCTGTCGACTGACCAGGCGCTGTACAGCTTCATCGGCCGGGCCATCCACCATGGCGCGGTCCCCTACCGCGACTTCACCGACCTGAAGCCGCCTGGCATCTTCTACGTTCGGGCGATCCTCGACGCACTCGCGCCCGTGTCCTGGACGGGCGCCTGCTTCAGTGGATCCATCCAGCCGTCGTGCGGCTGGCTCGTCGTCAAGCTCGCGGACCTGGCAACGACACTGCTGTTCGCGCTCACCCTGTACGCGACGGCGCGCAGCATGCAGTTCGACCGCGCAGCAGCGGTCCTCGCCGGTGCACTCGGGGCGGTGTACGTGAGCCTGTCCTACATCAGCCAGATGGGCCTCACGCCCGAAAAACTGGCCGCGATGTGCACGCTTGGGGCGGTGCTGTTCGCCGCGCGCCGTCGCTGGTTGCTCGCGGGTATGGCCGTCGGCCTGGCTGTGCTGATGAAGCAGCCCGCCGCGACGGCGCTGTTGCCGGTGTGCGTCTTCGCAGTCAACACAAGAAGACGTTTGCCCGCAATGCTGCAGGTACTCGTCGGCCTCGCCGCGCCGTTGCTGCTTGTCGCACTGGTGCTCCAGGCGCAGGCAGCACTCCAGGCCGCAATCAGCTATGTGGTGATGATCAACTTCGAGCGGATCGGCACACCCGCTCGCCTCGGCGGCTTTGGCGGCGACGGCTCGATTCAGACCGCCTGGCAGGCGTTTCGCGACGGACTCGCTCCGTTCTGGCTGCTCGGCGGGGCCGGCGCCCTCGCCTCGACCGCGCTCCCGCCTCGCTGGCGCTGGCCACTGCTGGCGTGGTTTGTCGTTGATGCGCTGCTGCTGCTCCGATTGCGCGAATTCATTCAGCTCGGTCCCAGCATCGCACTCCTCGGTGCCTGGGCCGCGACGCGCATCTGGCGTGCGGCGGGCCAACCACCATACGCCGGACTGAGCACCAGCATTGCGGCGCGTTGCGTTCTCGTCGGCGTGTTCGCAAGCCTCGTCGCGCTGTCGTCCAGCTACCAGCTTTCGATTGTGATGCGCGCGATCAACGAACGCACCCAGCGCAACTTCGTCCGATCACCCGACGAGTTCGTGGCCGATGCCCTGGCGCGCGTGCCACCAGGGCCACTGTTCGTATGGGGCAATGGCGCCGAGCTGTACTTGCTGACCGACCGCGCGCCGGCGAGCACCACCCTGAACGTGATTCCGCTGAGTAGCAACCTGCCGGGCGCACAGTCGCGCCGCGCCGCACTCATCCAACAGCTTCAGACGACACGGCCTGTTGCCATCGTCGTCTCACCGGAAGTCGACCGTCCGGACAACGGCATTTCGCTCCGGGATTTTCCTCAGCTGAACACGTTGCTGCAGCAGGACTACGCGCCAGTCGACGATCTCGTGCGGGACCGGAAGTACGGCGGCTGGCAACTGTACGTGCTGCGCACGGCTTGAGCCGCCCGCGCGTCCATAGCGTCGTCACGCAAGTCTTAAGCTGTAAGGGTGACCGTCGCCGCCGCACCCCCCTCCTCAATGACCCGCATCCGCGAACTCACCGTCACGCCGGTTGCGTGTCCCGATCCGCCGCTGCTCAACCACCATGGCGTCCACGAGCCGGTGTTCCTGCGCGCCATCATTCGCATCCGCACTGACGATGGGCTCGAAGGCGTGGGCGAAGGGCCCGGCGGCGGGCTGTACGTTCAACAACTGCGCGCCGCCGCGAAGCACGTCGTTGGAGCCGACCCATATCACATCGAGGCGATGCGGGTGCTCATCGACAACCCGCGTGTGTTCTCGACGATCGAGGTCGCACTGCTCGACTTGATTGGCAAGATGACGGGCCGCTCGGTCGTCGACCTCCTTGGGGGTCCGGCGCGGCGGCGGGTGCCGTTCTCGGCGTATTTGTTCTACAAGGAGCGAGGCGACGATAAGTGGGGCCAGGCTTTGACGCCTGAAGAACTGGTCCGGCAGGCCGAATGGTTCGCTGACAACTGCGGCATGAGCGTGTTCAAGGTCAAGGGCGGGGTACTCGATCCGGATCTCGAGGTCGCCACGGTCAAGTTGTTGCGCGAGCGGTTCGGACCGGGCGCTGAGCTGCGCATCGATCCGAACGCGGCGTGGTCGGTGGAGACCTCCATCCGCGTTGCCGAGAAGCTGCGCGATACAGATCTGGAGTACCTCGAAGATCCGACGCACGGTATAGAAGGCATGGGTCAGGTTGCGCTGCACACGCCGATCCCGCTGAGCACGAATATGTGCGTCACGTCATTCGACCACGTCGCGCAGGCGTTTCGGGCGCGAGCCGTGCAGGTCGTACTGGGCGACCATCACATGTGGGGTGGGCTCACGGCGTATCGCCATCTCGGGGTGGTCTGCCGCACCCTCGGCTGGGGTCTCTCCCAACACTCGAACAGCCACCTGGGCATCTCGTTCGCGGCCATGATCGCAGCCGGCGCCGCCATTCCGAATTTGATTTACGCGAGCGACACGCACTACCCGTGGAATGCGGCGTCGGATGTCGTGCGCGAGACAGAGCGCTTCCGATTCAACGACGGGTGCATCGAGCTGTGGGACGCGCCAGGTCTGGGCGTGACGATTGACGAAGACAAGCTTTCCGCGGCGGCTGAGGCGTACGATCGGCGCGGAGGCGCACTCGGGCGCGACGACGTGGCCGCGATGCGCGAGCGGCGCCCGGACTGGCTGCCGCATATGCCCAAGTGGTAGGGGTCCGACAGCCGCTTATTTGACACTCGTTTATTGCCCACCTACCCTGATGGCCGCTATGCGCGGTCCAGCCGAATTCGAGGATTCGGCACGCGTTTTTAGGGAGATTGGGAGTAATTGTCGATGGAAGAACATCCGACGTCGAAATCGTCACTGAGCCGCAGGTCGTTCCTGCGATTTGCTGCTCTGGGAAGCACGCTCGCGCTCGCCGCCGCGTGCGCGCCCTCGACCCCATCGGCGGCTCCGACCACCGCGCCAGCCGCGGCTCCGACGACCGCGCCAGCCGCGGCTCCGACCACCGCGCCAGCGGCAGCTGCGACGACCGCGCCGGCAGCCGCTCCGACTGCCGCCCCGACCGCCGCGCCCGCTGCTCAAGCCGCGCCTGCACAGCCCGCGCAGGTGCCGCGCAACAAGCAGCTCATCCTCATGTGGGCGGGCCAGGACGGCAAGTACATCGACGCCGAGCTGTGGAACCCATACGCGCCTGACGCCAACCACCAGAACGGGCCTGGCCTGTTCTACGAGCCGCTGTACTTCTACAGCGCATACGCAAACAAAGAGATTCCCTGGCTGGCCGAGAGTTACCAGTTTTCGCCCGATTACAAGCAGCTGACCATCAAGACCCGCTCCGGCATCCAGTGGAGCGACGGGCAGCCCTTCTCGTCCAAGGACGTGGCTTTCACCATCACCGAGTCGGCCAAACAGGGGGCCAAGATCAAATTCGGCAGCGACGTCGCGACGTTCCTCGACAACGCCACCACCCCGGACGACAACACCGTCGTCGTGAACTTCAAGGTGCCGGCTCCGAAGTTCATGTACATGATGATGTACCGCTACGACCTGGGGTTGTACATGGTGCCGCAGCACATCTTCAGTCAGTCCGACGACTGGTCGAAGTTCACTGCCTTTGATCTGTCCAAGGACTGGCCGGTCACGACCGGCCCATGGAAGCTCGTGTTCTCGTCGCCAGACCAGAAGATCATCGACTTGCGTCAGGACTGGTGGGCGGTCAAGGCGGGCCTCGTGAAAGCCATGCCGCAGGTCCAACGCATCGTGTACCTGCCCGTACCTGGGGAGACCCAGACGGCACAGGCGCACATCACGAATCAGATCGATTCGTCGCTGGACATGCGGCCGAACACGATCAAGCAGATCCTGGCCCAGAATCCGAAGGTCCAGAGCTGGACGGGCAACAATCCGCCCTACGGCTACACCGACTGGTGGCCGACGTCGTACTACCTGGACACGACCAAAGCGCCGTACACCGACAAGGACATGCGCTGGGCGATCAGCTACCTGATCGATCGACAGCAACTGATCGACGTGGCCCTCGGGGGCGCCAGTACAGCTACCAAGCTGCCCATTCCAGACCCCAGCCAGTACGTTGGTCTCAAGCCCTTCGTGGATGGGATCGCTGATCTGCTCGATCAGTACAACACCAACGAGTACAACACTGACAAAGCCGCCCAGATCCTGAAGGGCAAGGGCTACACCATGGGCGGCGACGGATTCTGGGCCGATGCAAACGGCCATCTGAAAACCGAGATCGGCGGCTGGCAGGTCTTCGACGACATGGGCCCAGTCCTGGCCGAGATGCTCAAAAAGGGTGGCGTTGACGCCACGTACGTCCATCCACCGGACATGGTCAACCGGTTCCAGACGGGTGATTATCAGGGCATGCTGTTCGGCCATGGTGGCAGTGTGAACAATGACCCGTACGACACCATGCGGCTGTACCAGAGCCAGTCGGTGGCCATCCCTGGCGGGCACGCCGTCAACTTCTCGAAGTGGAAGAACTCGGACTACGACAAGATCGTCGACGAGATGGCCGTGACTCCCACCACCGATCAGGCCAAGCTGCTCGATCAGTTCAAGCGGGCCATCGCCATCTGGTTACCAGAGCTGCCGGATATCCCGATCCAGCAGTGGTATCACCGCATTCCTTACAACTACACCTACTGGACAGGCTGGCCGACCAAAGACAACCCGTACGTCAATGGCGCCTTCTGGCACCTGACCTTCCAGCTGATCCTGAATCAGCTGGCGCCAGCACAGGGCTAATGCTCAGCGGGGGCCGCAACTGGCCCCTCTGACTTCTGGTCTATGAGGCTCGATTACCTACTCAAGCGTTTAGGGCTGTTCATCCTCGTCGTCTGGGTGGCCGCGACGATCAACTTCGTGCTGCCGCGCCTTTCCGGTGGAAATGCCATTCGCAACCAGCTCCTGCAGCAGGCAGCCCAGGGCGGCTATGTCCAGAGCAATATCGACGCGATGGTGGCTGAGTTCGACTCCGAGTTCGGGCTCGACAAACCATTGTGGGAGCAATACCTCACCTATCTCTGGGATATCGCGCATCTCGACTTCGGGTTCTCGATGGCCAACTACCCCACTCGGGTGAGCACGTTGATGACGCAAGCGCTGCCATGGACGCTGGCATTGCTTGGCCTTTCTACGGCCATTGCATTCACACTCGGCATCCTGGCGGGTGGGCTGATGGCATGGCCGAAAACGCCAAGAGTGATCACCAGCGTGCTCTTGCCTCCCTTACTCACGCTCTCGGCGGTGCCGTATTACATGCTCGGGCTGGTTCTGCTGTGGGTATTCGCGTTCACGACGAAGATCTTTCCGATCTTCGGCGCATATACCGCGGGTACGATTCCAGATTGGGGCAGCATCGACTTCATCAAGGACGTCATCTGGCACATGGTCCTGCCGTCACTCTCGATCGTCCTCTCAGCCGTCGGCTTCTGGGCGCTGGGCATGCGTGCCATGATGGTCACCGTGCAACACGACGACTTCGTCCAGTTCGCGGACGCGAAGGGGCTCAGAAGCCGCACGGTGTTCTTTCGGTACGCTGGCCGGAACGCGCTGCTGCCGCAGGTGACGGCGCTCGGGCTGACGATTGGCCACATCCTGTCGGGCGCGTTGCTCGTCGAGATCGTGTTCAGTTATCCGGGTATCGGCAGCGTGCTGTATCACTCGATTCGGGGGTACGATTACTTCGCGATCGAAGGCATCGTT
>JAFAPL010000091.1 GCA_019247135.1 Chloroflexota bacterium
GTCCGCGTGTGGTTCGTCGTGCAGTTGGTCAGCCTGGTTGCGACGATGTTTCTGGCGGCGCGGCTGGCCCAGTTTCGGATCGGCCTGCTGCCACTCGCGGCGATCACGTTGTTGGCCAGCACGTGGGATCCCGTCGCTCAGGATCTCGGCCTGGGCCAAGTCACGCTGCAGATTGTGGTTCTGCTTCTCCTTGCCGAGTGGTACTGGACCCGCAAGCGGCCAGCGCTCGCCGGAGTCCTGTTCGGACTGAGCCTGCTCATCAAACCTCTGGCCTGGCCGTGGTTTCTGGTCATGCTGCGCCACGGTGACTGGCGTGCGATGGCTGGTTCTGTGGGCACAGTCGTCGTTGGTTACGGCCTGGTGGCGCTACGCCTCGGTCCGGCTCCCATTGTGGACTACGTGCGGCGGGTGCTGCCCGAGATCAGCGCTGGATATGTTTCGGAGCCCACGAACACATCCGTGTGGGTGATCGGCCCGCGGCTGTTTCAGTCGAGCCCGACCACGGCGGCGGTGGTTTCAGGTGCGCTGGTCGCCGCGTTGCTCGGTGCAGTCTGGTGGGCGGCCGCTCCGAAACGACCACTGTCGTATGCGCTCAGCATGGCGACCGCCGTGAGCACCATCGTGAACCCGATCAGCTGGTTGTATTACCTGGTGCTCACGATCCAGCCGGGCGCGCATGTGCTGGCCTACCTCCGAAACGCTGGTTGGCCGCGAGCGGCAACCATCGCCGCCATCGGAGTTGGTGTGTGGCTATCGGTTCTCTGGCGTACGTGGTACGCACTCGGCTCGAGGGATCCGCTGTTCGGGACTGGCCCGACGGGCGCTGCCATAGCTCTGGTCGTTCTCCTCGTCGCCATCGCACCCTGTGGGCCTGGTGATCGTTAGAGCCGTCCGCCGCGCATCAACTCAGCGTTGTTGCCGTTCACGCGCCAGAAGTCGTCGGCGGCCGCCGCGCCAATCGGGTCGGCTTGCGCCTGAGCTTCGGCCACGATCTCCGATTCGGAGACAGTCATGACCCGCCCGTCTTGCGCGAGCACCTGGCCATCGACAACAACACAGGACACTTCGTCGCCGCGAGCCGCGTAGACCAGGTTGGGCACGATGTTCCGCATCGGTTGCGTGTGCACCGGCGTCAATCCAGGTCGCGACAGGTCCACCAGCAGAAAATCCGCGCGCTTGCCGACTTCGAGTGAGCCGATCTCGTCCGCCCAGCCGATCGCCCGCGCACCTTCGATGGTGGCCATGCGCAACACGCGCCAAGCGGGCATGACTTCGGGGTCCGCCGCCCGGATCTTGTTGAACAGCGCGGTGAGTTTCATCTCGTTGAAGATGTTGTGGCAGTTGTTGCCTGGCGCCTGATCCGAACCGAGCCCAACGCTCCCACCGGCCATGACAAACGCCGCCGCGGGCGGCACGATGCCGTCGATGATGCCAATCGAGCCCGAGCACAGCGCCATCGACGCACCTCGGGACGCGACGAGCCGCGCCTCGTCTTCAGTGGCATCGGTCAGGTGGACGGCCATGAGCGTCGGATCGAGCAGGCCGAGCGAATCCAGCCATGGAATTGACCGCTGGCCATACCGCATCAGCATCTGAGCGGTCTCGCGATCGCCCTGGGCAGTGTGCATGTGCACTTTCGTACGCCGTTCGCGCGCGGCGTTGAACGTTTGTTGCAGCAATTCGCGGCTAAGGAAATCGGCGCCTTGGGGACCAAACAGGACTCGAATACGTCCGTTGGCAGCACCGTGCCAGCGCGAGAAGACGCGCAGGTTCTCCTGAAGCTGCGCACGGCCCTGAGCAACGTCGAACTCGTAGAGTTCGCCGGGCGCGTAGATGCGCTGCTTCGCCTCGCGGACGGTCACGCTAACAGCCGCGCGAACGCCGATCTGTTCGACGAAGGCGCACACGCCGTCCATCGACCAGCCGAAGTCGCCGAAGGTCGTCGTGCCACACTTCAGCGCCTCTACGATTGCCAGACGACTGCCCGCGTCGCTGGCTGCCTGAGACAGCTGCCGACTGAACGGGCCGAGGCCGTACATCATCCAGTGGCGCGTGTCCTGCGCGAGGCCGCGCAACAGCGCCAACGCGGTGTGCATGTGCGCATCGACGAAGCCGGGTAGCAACACGTGATGCGGGCTTTCGATCATGCGGTCGGCTGAGAACTCAGCCACGATGCTGTCGCGGGATGCGATGCTGACGATCCGGCCACGGTCGACGGCGAGAGCCACCTCTGAGAGGTAGCCGACACCGTCGCCCTGCATGGTCAGCGCATGCGGCGCCGTGACCAGCAGGTCGATGTGTTGCAAACGCTAGCGGGGGGTTAGCGGCCGGGTCG
>JAFAPL010000111.1 GCA_019247135.1 Chloroflexota bacterium
AACGCGAGCGACGCGAGGATGGCGAGCTTGTACGCGGAGTCCCAGGCTTCGACGTCGTTGGTCGGGTCTGGCTCAGCGTAGCCAAGCTCCTGGGCCTCTTTCAGAGCATCGGCGAACGCGGCGCCACTCTCGGTCATGCGCGTCAAGATGTAGTTGGTCGTGCCATTCACGATGCCGACGACGCTGTTGATGTTGTTGGCTGCCAGGTCGAGCTGAAACGGGCCGATCAGCGGGATGCCGCCGCCAACGCTCGCCTCATAGGCGAGGTTCACGCCCCGCCTCGCGGCCGCGGCAAGAATGGTCGGCCCGTGCTTCGCCATGACCTCTTTGTTTGCCGTGACGACGTGCTTGCCGCGTTCGATCGCCTCCAGCATGAGCGAACGTGCGGGCTCCTCGCCGCCAAGCATTTCGACAACGATCTCCGTGTCAGGGTCGTCGATGACTGCCCTGGCGTCGGTCACGAGTTTTTCCTTGAGGTCGATCGGACGCGCCTTCGTCCTATCGCGCACCAGGACGTGTCGTATCTCGACCGGCCGTCCGATGCGCTGCTCGAGGGCCGCCGGCTTGGACAGGAGCACGCGTGCCACACCGCTGCCCACGGTGCCCAGGCCCAGCAGGCCTACCCCGAGCGGCCGCACTACGGCGTCCGAGTGTTCACGCGTCCGACGGCAGGTGCAGGCTCGCTCGCTCGCTGTTCGCGCGCGGGTTGTCCGGCCGGAACGGGCTCGACCGCCTCGGGCACGGGCGCGGGCACCGAAGGTGGCTTCGGCGATACCTTCCAGAACTGCCCTCGGTACACGTCCCAGACGTCCAGGATTGCCTCGGCGCGGCGGCTCGCCGTCTTCTCGAAATGCTCGCGGACCAGGTCGTAGACGTTCGCAAGCTCATCGGCGTCCATGAGACGGTTGGCTTGCACGAGCTCGGGGTTGAGCCGTCGTGGAAAATCGCCCGACTCGTCGAGCACGTACGCCACCCCATTCGTCATGCCTGCGCCGAAGTTACGGCCTGTCTCGCCCAGCACCAGCACCGTGCCGCCAGTCATATATTCGCACCCGTGGTCGCCCACGCCCTCGACCACCGCGGTCGCGCCTGAATTGCGGACACAGAAGCGTTCACCGGCCCTGCCCGCCGCGTACACGCGCCCACCCGTGGCGCCGTAGAGCACGGTGTTGCCGACGATCGTGTTCTTGTGCGGGGCGAAACGGGCCATGTCGGCAGGCATGAGGACGATCTCGCCGCCCGACATGCCTTTGCCCAGGTAGTCGTTGGCTTCGCCTTCGAGGGTGAGGCGCATCCCGTCGCATGTGAAGGCGCCGAACGACTGCCCGGCGCTGCCGACGAAGCGCAGGTCGATGAATGGCTGCGGGCTGAGCGGGCTCTGCCGTTGGAGCGGCGCGTGCAGCCGACCTGAGGCGACTTCACCAGCGATGCGCGCGCCGACCGTCCGGTCGCGATTGCGAATCACGCTCGCCGACTTGAAGCGAGGTGCGCCGCGCAGCGCCACGGTTGCCTCCTCCAGCAGACCTTCGTCGATCGGAGCCGAGCCTTCGGGGCGGTCGTTGCGCGCCTGAATGCAACGGCGTGGCTCCTGACCTGCAGGATCGGGGTCGACCAGTACAGCTGCGAGATCCACGCCGTTGAAGGTGCGGGTCTGCCGCAGTAAGTCCACGCGACCAATCGCTTCGTTCAGTGAACGCAGGCCCAGCGACGCAAGCAGCTCGCGAACTTCTTCCGCCAGGTGCATGAAGAACGCGATGACCTGCTCGGGTGTGCCCTTGAATTTCGCGCGCAGCTCGGGCCGCTGGGTGGCGATGCCGGTCGGGCACGTGTTCAGGTGGCACTGCCGCGCCATGTCGCAGCCGATGGCCACGAGCGCGGCGGTGCCGAAGCCGTATTCCTCGGCGCCCAACAGTGCGGCCACGACAATATCCCGCGCGCGCCGCAATCCACCGTCGGTGCGCAGCCGAATCCGTCCGCGCAGACCGTTACGCACGAGCACCTGTTGGGTTTCCGCGACACCGAGCTCCCACGGGCACCCGGCGTGCTTGATGCTGGTGAGCGGGCTCGCGCCCGTGCCGCCGTCGAATCCGGACACCAGGACGTAGTCGGCGTAGGCCTTTGCCACGCCGGCCGCGACCGTGCCAACGCCCGCTTCCGAGACCAGCTTGACGCCAACTCGGCCGTGTGGATTGACCCGCTTGAGGTCGTAGATGAGCTGGGCCAGGTCCTCGATGGAGTAGATGTCATGATGCGGCGGAGGTGAGATGAGACTCGTCCCG
Organism: Chloroflexota bacterium; assembly: GCA_019247135.1. The sequence goes on from JAFAPL010000111.1 coordinate 2,280, forward strand.
GGCACCGCGTGACGCAGCCGGGCGATCAGGTCAGTCACTTTGTGCGCCGGCAGCTGACCACCCTCACCAGGCTTGCTGCCCTGCGCCATCTTGATCTCCATCTCCTCGGCGTGCGCGAGGTAGCGCGCCGTCACGCCGAAGCGGGCCGATGCAACCTGTTTGACCTTGTTGTCGGACCGGTCACCGTCGTCGCGCGGCGCGTAGAACCGCGGGTCCTCACCACCTTCGCCAGAGTTCGAGCGAGCGCCCATGCGGTTCATGCCGATGGCAAGGGTCTCGTGCGCCTCGGGGCTGAGTGCGCCGAGCGACATCGCCGTGCACACGAAGCGCTTGACGATTTCGCTGGCGGGCTCCACTTCGTCGAGTGAGACTGGCGTGCACGCGGGCAGAATCTCGAGCAAGTCGCGCAACGCCGCGGGTTGTTCCGCGAGCTCGGTGAGCCGGTGGTACTCGTCCCAGGTGTCTTCGCTGATGCTCTTGTGCAGCGCGCGAATGACTGGCGGCTCCCACGCGTGCTTCTCGCCGTCGCGGCGGAACCGCACCAGGCCGTAGTCCGGCAGCCGCTGGATGCTCTCCGCCGTCAGGAAGGCCTGGCTGTGGCGCTCCAGCGCTGGCGCCGCCAGGTCGCAGAAGCCGAGACCGCCGATGCGTGTCGGCGTGCCCGTGAAGCAGCGCTCGACGACGCTGGGCGCCAGGCCAAGGCATTCGAAGATCTGCCCGCCGCGATAGCTGGCAATCGTCGAGATGCCCATCTTGGACATGATCTTCAGCAAGCCCTTATCGGCTGCCTTGAGATAGTTGTGCTCGGCACCGTCCGCGTCCGGATAGTCAGGCGTCGACGCGTGCAGGCTGGTGCGCTGGTGGCCGTTGCCGTTCGCGCTGGCCGTCCGCGCGGACTCCTCGTCGCCCATGGCGCGGACGCTGCGCAGCGCGAGCCACGGGCAGACCGCGCCCGCGCCGTAGCCGATGAGCGTCGCGAGATGATGCACATCCCAGGCGTCGCCAACTTCCAGGACCAGGTCGACGCTCGCGCGCAGCCCTTTTTCAATCAGCCGCTGGTGTACGGCGCCGACGGCAAGCAGCATTGGCAGCGGCGCCTCGCTTGCGCTGAGCGCACGATCCGAAATGAACAGCAATTGCGCACCCTTGCGAGCCGCCTGTTCCGCGCTGTCACACAGCGCGTTCAACGCAGGTTCGAGGCCCTCTGGACCAGCTTCGGTCGCGAACGTGCCGTCAAGCAGAGCCGTCCGCAAATGCGTTTGAGCTCGCAGGGCGGCGAGCGTTGCTTCGTCGATGACGGGGGATTGCAGCTCGATGCGCGCCGGCTGCTCGCCGTCCAGCTGTAGCAAATCGGGCCTGGGGCCGAGCCATGTCGTGAGGCTCATCACCAGCGACTCACGCAAGGGATCGATCGGAGGATTGGTGACCTGCGCGAAGCGCTGGCGGAAGAACGCGTACAGCGGCCGCGGCACGCGGGCGAAGGGCGCGACGGGCGTGTCGTCGCCCATGGACCAGACCGCGTCGAGGCCGTCGGCGCCCATCGGGCGCAGGACGAGCCTCACATCCTCGTTCGAAAATCCATACGCACGCTGCAACTGGGCGAGTCGGGCAGCCGCGTGCGCCTCGTCGTCGGCCTGTACGGGCTCCAGACGCGGTGTTGCGCTAGCAACCCAGGTTCGCCAGGGCCGCTGCGCTCCCAGCTCACGCTTGAGCTCGGCGTCGTGGAGAATCGTGTGCCGTTCCAAGTCGAGCGCGAGGATCTCGCCAGGGCCGAGCCTGCCCTTTTCGACGATTCGATAATCGTCGAGCTCGATCGCCCCGACCTCGGAGCCCGCCACGACCAGCCCCTCTGCCGTGACTTTGTAGCGACACGGTCGCAAACCATTCCGATCGAGCGCCGCGCCGACATAGCGGCCGTCTGAGAAAGCCAGCGCAGCGGGGCCGTCCCACGGCTCGATGATCGGGGCGTGGTACCGATAGAAGGCTTCGACGTCCGGCGGTAGCTCGGCATTTTCTTCCCACGCGGTGGGCATCAGCATGCTCAACGCATGCAGCACGTTGCGCCCCGAACGCTCGACGAGCTGCAGGGCCTCATCCAGGCTCGTCGAATCGGAGCCGTCTTCCCAGATGACTGGTCGCACGCTGGGCGGAAGCTGCGCCTCCCGGGCTCGCATCCAGGCGCGGTTCCCGAGCAACGTGTTGATCTCGCCGTTGTGCGCCAGGAGTCTGAATGGCTGGGCGAGCTGCCACGTCGGGAAGGTATTGGTCGAGTAGCGCTGGTGGAA
>JAFAPL010000857.1 GCA_019247135.1 Chloroflexota bacterium
GTGATGGCCGACGAATCCGCTGCCACCTGTGACCAGGATTCGCGGCTGCCCGAAGGGTGGAAGTGGGATCGGCATACGCTATGAGGCAGTGTATCAACGGCCCGAACGTGCCTGTGTTACGGCGTATTAGGCCTGGCTTACGCCGTACTAGGCGTGGATTGCGCCGTAGCGGCCTTTGCAAGCCCTAACGACAGCCCAGCATAAGCCGTAACGGGCCTGTGTTACGGAGCCTGCGGCGATTCGCGCCGTCTGCGGCTGGGCGCCGCGCGCACTGGCTCGCCCTCCGCTTTGGGGTAGTGCGGCGGCCACGGCAGATCCGGCAAGCCGTTGGCAGCATCCTGCCTGGCCAACTCGAGCAAGCCATCCAGTGAACCCGCGTGCGCGTCGATGTCCGCGGCCGGGTCGCCGAGTCGCGCGACACGTTCGGGCACGGTCGCGATCGTGAACTCGGCCGGATCGACCGTCGGTACTTCATCCCAGCTGAGCGGGCAGGACACGCGGGCGTCGGGGCGCGGGCGTACCGAATACGCGGAGGCGACCGTGCGATCGCGCGCGTTCTGGTTGTAATCCATGAACACGCCGTGCCGCTCCTCCTTCCACCACGAGGTGGTCGCGATGCGCGGCGCCCGTCGCTCCACTTCACGTGCGAGTGCGACCGCTGCCTGTCGGACCTCCAGAAACTCCCAGCGCGGCTCAATACGAACGTTGATATGAATGCCGCGGGAACCCGAGGTCTTCGGAAATCCCACCAGGCCATGCTCCGCGAGCACCTCGCGGACGACCAGAGCGACCTGCCGCACCTGATCCCAGGGTGTGTCGGGCTCTGGATCGAGGTCGACTCGCAGCTCGTCAGGTCGATCCACGTCCGCCGCTCGCACGGCCCACGGATTGAGATCGATGCATCCGAGGTTGACGACCCACGCCAGACTCGCTGCGTCGGTGCAGTACACCTCGTCCGTCGTTCGACCACTCGGGAACGTGACGGTCACTGTCTGGATCCACTCCGGGCGCGGAGTCGGCGCGCGCTTCTGGAAGAACGGGGCCCCTTCCGCACCATTTGGGAAGCGCTTGAGGTTCATCGGCCGGTGGCGAACAGCTGTAAGCGCCGCGGGCGCGACGCTCACGTAGTAGTTCACGAGATCCAGCTTGGTCGTGCCCAGCTTGGGGAAGAAGACCTTGTCAGGATTGCTGATCGTGACGCTCCGCCCCTCGAGCTCGAGCGTGACCTCCCGTGTGGGCACGATCTACGGCACCGCCGGCGAGACCACGCCGTCCAGGACGCCCTGATAGAAACTTTCCAGGCGACGCGCAAGGACGCCGAAATCGAATTGGTCGGTCACCAGCCGCTGGCCCGCGGCGCCGAGCCGCGCACCAACGTCGGGGTTCTTCAGCAGGTAGACGATCCTCTCGGCGAGGCTGGTGACATCGCCATTCGGAACCAGCAGACCGGTTTTGCCGTCGATCAACGCCATCTTCACGTCCTCGGTGTCAAACGCGATTACCGGCTTGCCCAGCCCGAGCGCCTCGAGCACGGTGATGCCGATGAAGCCTTCGACCACCCCGGGCTTGACGTAGACGTCCGTCGCGGCCAGCAGGCGTGCGACGTCATCCCGATTGCCAGTGAAGACGAGCTTGCCGTCCAGCCCGCGCGAGCGGGCATGCCCCTGCAGGTCGGACCGCAGCTCACCGTCGCCGACGACCAGAAATCGCACACCAGACTCCTGTGCGATCACCTGGGCTGCCGCGTCGATAAAGAGGTCATGACTTTTGCGCGGATGCAAGGCGCCAATCGTCGAGACAATGCGCGCGTCTTCGGGAAACCCGAACTCCCGCCGCACGGAGCCATAGTCGTCCGGCGCCGCCCGGAAAGCATCGACGTCCAGCCCGACGAAGTTGAAGTCGACCAGCGACTGCTCCGGCGCGCCGACTCGCCGCAGATGGCGGCGAATCTCGGGTGAAATGACCAGGATCTGCTCAGCACCGAGCGCCAGGAACCAGTTGCGCAACCACGTCGTGACCGGAAGCTCCCGGGGCGAGTTCTGCAGGCCCATCGGTGAGCTGACCAGGCGCACGCGGCCGTCGCGGGTGTTGCTGAGGCCCGCTCGAAGCGCGAGGTTGATCGCGACCGAGGCCGTCGCCGAAAACGAGTGCACCAGGTCGATGTGCTCGTCCAGGATCAGTCGCCGAATCTGGCGCGCCGCCTGGGCGACACCAATGGGCGAGGTGATATCGAGCGGAGCATTGATGTGATGCGTCCCCGCTTCGAGGAGCTCGGGGACGAGATTGCCGCCCGACGACACCACCCAGACCTCATGTCCAGCCTGTCGGAGTTCGCGTGCCAGGCCGACAACGATGCGCTCGAGCCCGCCCATGCCCATGGTTTTTGCGGCGAGCAGAATCCTCATCGCGCGGGGCGGATTATAAGTTCCGCCTCCAGCCAAACGGCACTGAGGACCAGTGCTACAGGCATGAACTGCTCCACGAGCCGCGTCGCCGCCGTCCGCACTTCGACGTCTGGCGCCGTATCGCTGACCAGAAAAGCGACCACGGTCGCCAACGCCTGTCCGAGCACTACGAGCGCGAGCAAGCGCGTTGGCTGGGCGAGGCTGCGTTTCGCCGCGACGAGCCACGCCAGCACGACCGCGAGGATCGCGCCACCGGTGCGCAATCCGCCGAAAACCGCGATCAGCGCGAGCGCAATCGCACCCAGCGCCTGCGGCTGCAGCGCGCCGACGTGCTCGCCAGTGGGGGTGATCCCGTGCGCCAGTTCGAACCCGAGCCACACGGCTGCGCCCGCGAGTCCACCGACGACCAGCCACACGACCGGCCACCACGCGCCAGCCCGCCTCAACAGTGCGGCTTCAACGGCGGCAGCCGCCGCAATCACGCCGACCCGGGGCAGGCCCTCGAACTTCGCCAACGCGGCGGCGGCCGCGAACAGTGCGACTTGGGCGAGCCAGCCGCGCTGCCCGTCGCGCAACCACTGCAGTGCCGCGAGGGTCGCGAGCGTCAGAAAAGCGGTGAGCGCCAGATCCGCCTGCCCCGTCGAGAAATCCTCGAGCAGCTGGGTGCTGACCAGCAGCACGCCAGCCGCGACAAATGGCGCAAGCCATCGGCGAAACAGCAACCGCCTGAGCTGGCCGGCCAGACACAGGACGAACGCGCTCGCGATCAGCGCCCACACGTCCTTGCCCAGGTCGATCGAGGCGCTGCCGCGCTGGATGTACACCAACGCCTCGGCCAGCGGAACCAGCGGCGGGTAGTACTCGTGCACGGTATACGTCCCGACGATCGTGCCCGTCTGCGAGTACGCGAGCGCTTTGAGGCCCCAGTGTGAATAGGCGTCCCAGCCGGATTCGGGCACGCTGAACGCTCTGGCCACCGCCGCAACAAGCAGAATGCCGAGAGCGATCCAGCCGATGCGCTCCCGCGTGCTGCTGAGACGCTCCTTCTTGCACTTCGTGCGTTGGTCGTTGCAGCCCGTGGAGCGCTGGACCACCCTGAGTCCGATCGCCGCGAGCGCTGCCATCGCGAGGACCAGAATCGGCCTGCTGAAGCCGACGCCGACGCTCGCGAGGACGAGCATCGCGAACGTTGTCAGAACAGCGCCGACCAGCAGCCGCAGCCCCCAGGTGGCGGACGGGTCGCCGCCGCCTGGCCAGCGCATGCCCGCCAGCCAACCGATCCCGAGCCATTCCAGCCCGACGAGCCCGACCGCCGCCCATCCGAGCACGTCCATTGCGGTCAGCTATGCCGCGCGCGGTCGACGCACCTTACGGTGTCGTCACGAACTCGCCACTGCGAGCACGTAGGTGTCCGCATCGAGTTCGACTCGCTGGAACCAGTCCCGCGGCTCACGCAGCCACACGTCATCCGCGTACTGCCGCGCGTCCGGCACAACCACGTACTCCAGCCCCTCGCGCGCCATGAGGGCTCGAATGCGTGCCTCATCCTCCGACGCGCGAATGTCGTCGTACAGTCGCGGATAGAGCTCGTACCGCAACCTGGGGCCGTCGCCATTGTCCTCGCCAAACTGGCCAGGCAACACGTAGAGGTACCCGCTCTCGGCAGGTATCTGGGCGCGGAAAAAGTCGAACGTACCGGCGATTTCCTGCCCCGGCGGCGTGCTCGGCGCATCCACAAGCCGCGTAAGCCGCGCCGATCCGACGATCACCCACACGCCGACAACCACCAGCGCTGCCCATCGGCGTACCCTCACGCCGCGAGTCTAACGCGTGTCCTCAAACCAACACGAACACGCGGAACACCCAGCTATCGCGCGGCACCCTGATCGCCACTCACTCGCTTGCGTTATTCAGTTTTCTCCCAACTATCCTGCCCTGTGTTACTCACCTCCTTGCGACAAGTAGAACATAAGTTCGAGCGTGTGTCAATAGTCCGAGTTGCCTCGTTCACGATCTGACCAGGATACAGATGGATGCCTCACTCAAAATCTGACCGAGCGCGCGGGGGGCAGAGCGTGCGCGGTGGAGGTCGGTCGGGTGCAGCGAGCGAGTCGCTGGGAGCTGGCGCGCGCACTGGCGGAGCGCTATGTGCGGGCTGACAAAATCGAGTGTGGTCGGATCCTGGATACGTTCTGCGAAGCCACCGGCTACACGCGCAAGTACGCCATCGGACTGCTGCGGCATCCTCCGCCTGAGGCACCGAGGCGGCGTCGCCGACGTGCTCGAGTGTATGGACCCGCCGAGGTGGAGCTGCTGCGCGCGTGCTGGGAGCTGACCGACCAGATCTGCGGCAAGCGCCTAGCGCCGTTTCTGCCCGAGCTGCTGGAGCGGCTGGCTGCCCGCCGATCGTTGCCTGCGTCGGCCAGTGTCGCGGTGGTGCAGCGTGTCAGCCGCATGAGCCCGGCGACGGTCGACCGCGTGCTAGGGCCGTATCGGCTGAGGTTGCCGCGGCATCGCCCGAGTACGACCGCTCCGGGCGCGCTGCTCAAGGGCCAGGTGCCACTCCGGACATTTGCCGATTGGGACCAGACCGGCCCGGGCTTTTTCGAGATGGACCTGGTGGCCCACTGTGGCTGGAGTGCCGCCGGGGAGTTCCTGTACACGCTGTGCCTGGTGGACGTGGCCACCGGTTGGGTCGTGTGCGCCGGCCTGCGCAACAAGCGCGAGGACACGGTGCTCGCGGCCCTCGAGCGCCTGCGCGACGACTTGCCGTTCCCCATGCTCGGGCTCGACAGCGACAACGTGCGGCGCTATGACCGCGCCCAGACGCCGTACCGCCGTGTGCTGGCCAGCAACGTCCTCTCTACGGCTCGCATCGATGAACTCGCGGCCGAGTACCAGGCCTTAGACCCGGTGCGGCTCAAGCGCGACATCGAGGCCGCGCGAGCCACACTGCGAG
>JAFAPL010000462.1 GCA_019247135.1 Chloroflexota bacterium
TGCTGTTCGCCGCCCGACATGCTCGCGACTCGCTGACCGGCAAGATCTGCCAGTCCCAGCTGCGCCAGCAGCTGATCTGGTTCCGGAAGTTGCGCCCGTCGCAGCCGACGAGCGCCGTACTGCGCGAACCGGACGTTGTCCTCGGCATCCCCGTAGGGCAGGAGATTCCGGCTTGGGTTCTGAGCGACGATGCCGATGCGCTGGCTTCGCAGCCGCAGCAGCTCGCGCTCGGGCAGCCGGGTGATCTCGTCCGCGCCGATGTAGATCCGCCCAGACGTCGGACGGCGCAGTCCCGCGAGAAGCGTCAGCAATGTGGACTTGCCGGCGCCGGACGGTCCTAGCACGGCCACGCTCTCGCCGCCGACGACGCTGATTTCAACGCCGTCGAGCGCGACGACCTGCTCGCCGTCAACGGAATACAGGTGCTTGAGATCCTCGCAATGAACCGCCAGTCCGGTCTGTAACGCGCTCATTCTTCCGCCGAGCGCAGCTTGGCCGGTACCGCCACCCGGATCACGGCGAGTGCGGCCACCACTGAGGTGACGAGGAGAAGAATCATGAAGCTGAGGACGAACACCGAGACGACCGCGGCTGACGGCGTATAGCTCAGCGTGATGGGCGTTGCGTCGCTGAACTGCGGAATCGCCGGCATGGCGAGATGCGCCGCAACGATCCCCGCGGGCACCCCCAGCACGACCGCGGCGCCTAGCAACAGCAGCTCTTCGAGCACGCTTGCGCGCAGAAGCGGACGCCGCGGCACGCCGACCGCCCGCAGCGCCGCAATTTCGAAGGACCGCCGACGGCCGCTAGCGCTGACGGCGATCACTACACTGCCGACGGCCAAGACGGCACCCGCGATCGCACAGCCGAGCAGAAGTACCAGCGACAGCGCCGGGCCCTGACGGGACAGCAGGTCGATCCGTGAGGCGGTGCTTGTCTGCGACTCGACCGCCAGGCCGGCCGCGGTTAGCCGCGCAACTGCGTCGGCCGGCGCATTCGGGCCAAGCCACACGGACCAAACCGCTTCGCTGTCAAAGTCCGGCAGCTGAGCGCGTAGGAACGACAGATCGACCAGCAGGCCGTTGTCGAGCACGACCGGGAGTACTCGGGCGGTGCTCCGGACGGTGTATGTCGCGACCGCGCCACCGGCATCCTGCATCTGCAGCGGTCCGGATGACCCGGTGTCGGGTGTAATGCCGTTCGGCGTGCCGACGACTGGCAGCGGCGAAGGCACCGAGGCGTAGGTCAGTGCGCCGGAGCCGCCGCCGGTACTGCGGTAGGTCGAGCGCAAGCCTTGCGACGTCGCGTTGATCGTGTCCGTCGCGTCGCCGCGCGGCGATCCCTCACGCCATGCGGCCGCATCCGTGAGTCTGGCAGCAACATCCCGCCACGTCCGGCCGTCGCCTTGCTGCAGGCGGCTCACGAGGACTGTTCCTGTCATGACGTCGAAGACCCCTGCCGGCCGGTCCCAGGTCAACCCACGCCAGATGCATCCATTCGAGCAGGCCACCGCAGCCGTGTAGTCATGGGTGCCGGCTCGCAGCGGCCCCGCGGATACGTCGAGGTACGGCTTGCGAACTGAGCGGAGGTTGAGTTGCACGTCCGGTACCGGACCGGGCGAGAGGCCGTTCGCGATCACCGTGACTCGCACGTACGTCCCCGTGACCACAACCGTCGGAACGGCCGAGGTACCGATCTGATTCGCGACCGCTGCCAGACTCGGGCCGCCGGCAGCCTGGTACCCAGTCGTCGCAAGGCGGTCAGCATCGACCGCGAGAACTGTGCCTACGACTGAGCCGCCGCCGTCCGGCAGGAACGTTGCCCCGGTCATCGCCCACTTACCGGACGGATCGGCACGATGGACGGCACCCACGGGATCGACGCCGGGATCGAACTGCAAAGCCGCGACACGGCTTGCGCCGATGTCGGCGCGAGCACGGGTGTCCCGGTTCACCGTTGCGACCGACTCCGCGGCCACCGCAAACGTCGCCAAGCCGAGAGCCACTGCCAGCAGCGCGGACAGTCGCAGCCCCGCAGGTCGGCGAGCGACCTGGCGACTGGCGAGGAACAGCCCGAGGCGACG
>JAFAPL010000888.1 GCA_019247135.1 Chloroflexota bacterium
ACCACCACTTCAATGAGGTGCTGGGGACCATGAGCGTCTTCATCGAGGGGCGCCGCAGCCACGAGCTCATGGCGCAGTACTGGCCCCACGCGGACGAGGATCCCAACGCCGGCGCGCCCGAGCGCGAGTTCGCGCGCATCTGGCGCGAGATGCCGAAGATCGTCTACTCGCGCACGCTCCAGCACGCGGACTGGAACGCCACCGTCCGGCGCGAGGTCGACCCCGATGAGATCCGCGCGTTGAAGCAGCAGCCCGGCGGCGACATGGTGATCGGCGGCGCCAACCTGGCAGCGACCTTTACCCGCTACGGGCTGATCGACGAATACCACATCTACATGCAGCCTGTCGTGCTCGGCGCGGGCAACCCGTTGTTCCCACCGTCCGAGACACGGCTGCCGCTCAAGCTGATCGACACCCGCCGGTTCGGCAACGGCGTTGTTCTCCTCAACTACACACCGCGCAGTCCTTGAGATGCCAACCGGTTCCTCCCGGGACTCCTCGGGCTGGACGCGCCGCGTGCATGCCCCCGTATCTCGTCTTTCAGCAGGGTATTGCGCACAACGCTCAACGTCTCAGCCGGCGAATCGGTCCGTCGCCTCCAGCAGCAGGCGGTCCATTTCAGCGTCACCGGTGTGCCCGCCGGGCACGAAGTGGAACTCCGCGCTCGGCCATGCCCTGGCCAGATGCCACGCCACGTCCGGCGGCCCCGCGAGATCCAGTCGCCCATGGATCAGCACGCCAGGCGTGTCCGCAAGCCGATACGCGTTGCGCAGTAGCTCGTCCTCCTCGAGCCAGGCAGCATGCGAGAAGTAATGCGTCACCAGCCGCGCAAACGCGACCCTGAAGCGTTCGTCGGCGTATCGTGGGTTGGGCGTGACGTAGCCCTCTTCGAGCGACAGCATCGCGTCTTCCCACGCCACCCAGTCGCGCGCGGCCTGCAAACGCACGGCCGGGTCCGGATGCGCATTCAACAGCCGGTCGTAGGATGCCGCCAGGTCGCCGTCGCGCTCGAGCTCCGGCACACCCCGGCGGAACCGCTCCCACTCCTCCGGAAAGTAGCGCCCGACGGTACGCGTGAGCCACTCCACGTCGGAGCGTCGCGTCATGGTGATGGACAGCAGCACCATTTCCGTCACGCGCTGTGGGAAGCGCTCTGCGTACGCCAGGCCCAAGGTCACGCCCCACGAGGCGCCCCAGACTAGCCAGCGCTCGATACGCAGATACTCGCGCAAACGCTCGATGTCGGCGATCAGGTGATGCGTGGTATTTGCTGCGAGATCCGTGGCAAGGTCGCCGGCGTGTGGCGTGCTCCTGCCGCAGCCGCGCTGATCGAACTGGATCAGTCGATAGCGCGCCGGATCGAACCAGCGCCGCCGGCCCGGGGAACTGGCGCCGCCCGGTCCGCCATGCAGCGCCACAGCCGCCTTGCCGTCCGGATTCCCCGACGCCTCCCAGTAGATGCGCTGCGAATCACCAACATCTAGCATGCCGGAGGCAAACGGCTCACGCGGCGGGTACGGCTGAACCGGCACTCCAGGTCACGGTACTACGTTTGAGATGAAATGGAGTAGCGTGCTGAGCCAAGCGGGCAATGCCGAGCCGATCCACTTTGCGGACCTCACGGGTGGCCGCTTCGTCGTATTCTCCGGTGGCGATGCTACGGTTCTTATCTCGAAATCGCGGACGGCTGATTTTGACGTTCGCGAATCTTGGCACCATCGCCGGCCCCGTCGGCGCGGACTGGAATGCCTCGCACATCTTCAATCAAGAGTGGCCGTCGCACGCCCGTTTCCACGGTGTCGTCGGCCTGGGCACGCCCACAGCCCTGGCGCTGTTTGCGCTATGGACCCTCTGGACCAGGCCGCGCGAGGGCCGCGACATCGCCGCGGCGGTGCCGATCGCCTACTGGGGCTCGTTCTTCCCCGCGCTGCTGGTGCGCGGCACCGGACTGGACGACCCGCCCCATCGAGTCGGCCGCGTCGTCGGCATTCCCGCAAATCTGTTCTGGGCGACTTTCACCACCGCCTCCGCGGTGGTCGGCTGGATTCTCGATCGCCACGCGTAAGCTGCCTCAGACGCACACGGCCGCATTTACACGCGGCGACCACCGCCGAC
>JAFAPL010000489.1 GCA_019247135.1 Chloroflexota bacterium
CGGTTGCAATCGCCACGCCCCATTCACGGGTAATCGCACGTGCGGATGGGACCGGCTCGCCGGGCGCCAGTTGGCCGGAGGTGATGCGCGTCCGGATCGCGTCCGCGATTTGCTCGTAGCGGCGCGCGGTCATCGTCACCAGTGTACTAGTACAAGTTGCCGCTTTGCAAACTTGGTTCTAGGCTTCACGGCCATGGTTCGTACACCGTATTCAGTGTTGATCTCAGGTGCTGGTATTGCTGGCCCGGCGCTGGCCTACTGGCTGTCTCAGACCCGGGCAGCCTTCGATGTGACCGTCGTCGAACGCGCCGCAGAGCCACGCCGTGCCGGCCAGGCGGTCGACATCCGTGGCGCCGCGCGCGACGTCGTCGAGCGGATGGGCGTCCTTCCCGGCATTAGAGCAGCGAGCCTGGGTGAGCGCGGCTTCGCGTTCGTCGACGAGCATGGAAAACACCAGGCCTCACTGCCTGCCACCTTTATGGGCGGCGAAGGGATCGTTGCCGAAATCGAGATCCTGCGCGGTGAGCTGTCAAGCATCCTGCGCCACAGCACGCGACACACGACGGAGTATCGCTTCGACGACTCTGTTGAGTCGCTTGTGGAGGGCGAGGACGGGGTGCAGGCCACGTTTGTCAACGGTCCTCCGCGACGGTTCGACCTCGTGATCGGGGCGGACGGGGCCCATTCGCGCGTGCGTAAGCTCGCGTTTGATGCCGACGACTCCAGGTGGATTGCGCCGCTTGGGGGATACGCCGCGTATTTCACGCTCCCGTTCCGGATCGAAACTGGCGGTTGGTTCGTGATCCACAATGCACCCGGCGGTCGGGCGATCGGGGTTCGGCCTGGGGGCCAGGACAGCACCCAGGTGATGCTGAGCTTCCTATCTCCACCACTCGGATACGAACGCCAAGCCGCCGTCCAACAGAAGGTGATTCTCGAGGAGACGTTTGCTGGCGTCGGCTGGGAGGTCCCGCGCGTGCTGGCGGCGATGTGGTCGGCAACCGACTTCTACTTCGACCTTATCGCGCAAGTGCGTATGGAGCAGTGGACGCGTGGCCGAGTGGGGCTCCTCGGCGACGCAGCCTACAGCCCATCGCCGGTCACCGGGCTCGGCACGAGCCTGGCGCTGGTTGGCGCCTACGTTCTGGCGGGAGAACTTGCCCGATCCGGCGGGGCTTATGACGTGGCGTTCGCACACTACGAATCAGTCATGCGCGACTACGTGACGCAGTGTCAGGAGTTGCCACCGGGTGGAGTCGAGGGCATGCTTCCGCGCAGTCGTCGGGCGATCTGGATGCGCAATGTGTCGATGCGCATGATGACGCGTTGGCCAATTCGGAATATCGTGGCGCCAGTGTTCCACAAAGCTGACGCGATCGTGCTCGACGATTACGCAGCGAGTGCACAGTCGCCTCGAGCGTGTGCCGACTCAGTCAGTACGGTCGCAAACTGTCCATGATCGTCAAAGTACGGCACGTACGTTGTTATCTGAACGGGAGCATCTGGCAGGTTGGAAGGAAAACGCTGGTGGGGGTCACCTGATAGGTCGTCTGATCGGTTGCTTGTTTTGTGACGCCAGTTCGTGTGACGCACTGCTCAGTCATCACCCAGGGCTGGCAGCGCGCGGGTTCCCTCGAGGCGCACCGAGCGGAGAGCTCGTGGATCCAGCTCGAGGAACTTCAGGATCGTCGGTGCGATCTGACGCGTCTCGACAGGCGAGGCGACCACACGGTCGGCACTCCGCTCGTCTCCGCGCCGGCTGCCGAAGACGACCAGCGCCACATGCGTGTCATCTTCTGAGAAGCCACCGTGCTCGGCCACTTTCGCCTTGCTGCCCGTGTAGATCGTGCCAGGAATCGGCTGCACGATGATGTCGGGGGTGCGAACGTTGCGACGCGGATCCCCAAATTGGTCGGCGAGCGCATCACCCGACAGGATCGCCTGAATGTGGCCGGTGTTTGCGCCGTTTTTGTCAGCCTGGAGCGCGGCGACGGCGGTAGCCGTCTGGCTTTGATCCGTGAGCCAGATCAGCGAAATGTCGTCCTCGGTATTCTGCGCGATTTGCACGTTGGCATTGGTAAGGATGGTCGAGATCGGATCGCCGATCTTGCGTAGTTTCGCCGGATCGATGGGCGATTGCCCGTGCTTGGCGCTGACGATGATTTCGGTCGACTCCAGCAGGCCATGCGCATCAAGCTCGCGCAACATTGACCCGATTGCTCCGTCAACGTAGGCCATCGCCTGCTCCATCTGCGGCGTGAAGGCCAACGTCCCTGGCTCATAACCGCCGGGCACGTAGTTGGGATCACAATTGCCTGGCTTCGGATTCCGGGCACACGACAGCACAGGGTTGACCAGCTTTTGGCCGACGCTCACGCTCTGGAAATTCATCCCGAAGATCGCTGGCACCGGCCGCCGCGCGCTGCCATCAGAACTCTTGCCATCGATCTCCTCGAGAATCGCGGCAACCTTGAGTTGATCGTACGCGTCGGTTGCCTGGACGCTTACGGTCGTTGGATCGGGAATCTGGCTGGTGTTGATCTCGGGCGTGAACAGGTCTTCGGCGCCGGTGTTCGAGGGTCCGCGCACAATCTCGTACGCCGGATGCTTGTCAGCCCAGGCGGTGTACAGGCCCGCGTCATGAGCGACGTTGAAAATCGTATTCGTTTGCAGGAACGAGTGTGGGGGGATCCCAACACACGCGCCATTGACTTTGCCCATTGGCAGATTAGCCGGGTCGATGGGCGGTTGCGGGAACAGGGGAATCAGGCCATTTACCGTGCTATCGAGGTTCTCAGCGTAGACTGTCTCCGCACCGGGCGCGCCGGTACAATTCGAACCAGGCTTCCACAGGTCCCGAGAATACGAGTCATCGTAGAAGACCCCCATCGTCCTTGGTGTTCCGCCCGTGATCTGCGACAGCAGGCCCGGGAATGAGTCGGATGGTTTTGAGGTGGAGGTGTTGGTGAAGACCGTTCCGTCGTGGCTGAGCCGAGCGAGTGTGGAGTCCGGGTGTTCGGAGATCCACTGACGCCTGTCGAACTCGTGCAAACCGTCGACGCTGATGAGCAGGACGTGACGTCCGTCTCGATCCGAGTGGTGTTCGTCCGCGGTGGCAACGGCGGTACCTGCTATCAGCGCAGCGCCTATAGCAATGATGGCGGATGTCCGTACCGCGGCGCCCGCAAGGAGAGATGATGCATTCACAGCCCTCAGGCTATGCGTCGGGCTTGTTAGTCGAGCGTTAGCAGCAGGTAAACAGTGCGACCACGCCCGTATCGCCGATGTCATAGTATGGCGGCGTCGATCCAAATAGACGGAGTGTGAGGGAAAGCCGGTGCAACTCCGGCGCTGTGCCGCAGCGGTAAGTGGACGGCAGACTCCACGAGTCCGAACACCTGCCTCCGTGACGGCCATCGTCCTTCGAGCAAGAGGGCGTCGGTCTGGCCCCTCGCGCCGGCCCGTCTTGCTGTGTAGCGCGGGGAGGTTCCCCTTGCAGCGTCAAGCAATACGGGCACCGCGGCACGCGTCGCTGAACGCGGTTATCCGTAGCGTCGGCCCACTCAACGAGGTGGCCCAGGCAAGTGCTCGGCGACGGCTGGACACGCTCACCAAGCCGCCGGGCAGCCTCGGGCGGCTCGAACGGCTCGCTATTCAGATCGCCGGCATTACCGGTTGCGACCTGCCACGGCTCGAACACCGTACGATTTTCGTGCTGGCCGCGGACCACGGCGTAACCAGCGAGGGCGTCTCCGCGTACCCGCAGGCGGTCACCGCGCAAATGGTGCGTAACTTCGCGAGTGGCGGCGCGGCGATCAACGTCCTGGCGCGGCTCGTACGTGCGAGTGTCGTTGTCGTCGACATTGGGATTGCCGCGAGCCTTCCGCCAGGCGACCGCCGAGCGTGCGACCCCGGCGAGTTGGTGATTCTTCACCGCAAGGTCGCCATGGGTACCCGCAACCTGGCGGTGGAGCCTGCGATGACCGACGCACAGGCCCGAACCGCGATCCAGGTTGGGATCTCGCTGACGGACGCAGCTCTGACACCGAAGCCCGACGCAATATGTCTTGGCGAAATGGGTATTGGCAACACGACGGCGGCATCCGCGATCGTGGCAGCACTCACCGGTTTGCCGCCGGCTATGGTCACCGGCCGGGGGACCGGGATTGACGATGCCACGTGGGTGCGCAAGGTATCGGTCATCGAGCGTGCGCTTGCACTACATAAGCCCGATGCCAGCAAGCCGCTGGAGGTGCTGACCCAGCTGGGTGGTCTCGAAATCGCAGGTCTCGTGGGCCTGGTGCTTGGTGCGGCCATGCGCTGCATTCCAATCGTCGTCGACGGTTTTATCGCCACGGCCGCGGCGTTGATCGCGGTTGAGCTCTGTCCGGCGGCACGTAACTACCTGGTTGCCGCACATCGGTCGGTCGAGGTTGGCCATCAGGCAGCCCTCCAGCGCTTGGAGTTGGAGCCACTGTTTGCGCTGGATTTGCGTCTGGGCGAAGGCACCGGCGCCGCCCTGGCGTTGCCACTGTTGGATGCTGCGCTCGCGCTGCTGGCAGACATGGCGACGTTCGATGAGGCTGGCGTTGCGGTTCACGTATGACGCAATTTCTCCCAGTTGCACGCGTCCGCCAGGCCCAACACGTACGGCGGCGTGTGTGCTCTCAGGGGGCAGGGATGATGGCCGCGCCGTCGGCCTGAAGGATGTGTTCGACCTGGTCGGGTGAGACCTGGTGCGGGTCGAACGAGACGGAGAAGGTCTGGAAACCCTCGGCGCTGGCGTTCTGGAGGCGAAAATCCACCGGCAGTTGCGAGGCCTGCAGGTCGTTGCCCACCCGCGCGAGCGGTTCAATGTGACAGTTGCACTGCTTTGGGACCTGTCCCCAGACCGTCATCGTGGAGCTCGTGCTGACGGGCGCCGGGCCGGGTACTGCCTGACACGCCGCCAGCAGCACCAGCAAACTGACCGAGGCGCCGGCGCGCACCAGTCGCCCGCCTGGAATGTGTCGCATCGCACCTCTCCCTCTCACACAAACGCCTCGTCTAACTCACCCGACGTGACGTGGTCAGCGCCTTCGTAAAGATAACAGGCAACCGCGCGATGCTGGTCGGTCTGATACAGCGGTGGCGACAGCTCAGTGCACTGCGACATTACGCGCGGGCATCGGGGCGCGAAAACGCAGCCCTGGGTGACGGAGACACCGGCCTGCGCCGCCTGGGCAGGCGGGCTCTGCGACCCGCTCCAGCGGTGGCGCGGGTTGGGCGACGGAATCGACCCGATGAGCAGCGATGTATACGGGTGTTGGGGCTGCTGGACGATCGGCTCGACGGCGCCCGCCTCGCACACCGCTCCGCCATACAGGACGACGATGTTCTGGCTGATCTGGTAGGCGGTTGTCAGGTCGTGGGTGATGTAGATGAGCGAGATGCCAAAGTCGCGGTTCAGCTTGAGCAAGCTTCCGAGGATCGTGGCGCGGAGCGAGGCGTCGACCATCGACACCGGCTCATCGGCGATGATCAGCCTCGGTCTGGGCAGCAGCGCGCGGGCCACCATGATGCGCTGACGCTGTCCGCCGCTCAACTGGTGCGGATAGCGACCGAGCGTCTCCTCGGCGCGCAGGCCGACGGCTTCGAGCGCCTCCTCGATCATCGCGGTGCCGGCGCGTTTCGAACTGGCGAGCCCAAAGTTGCGGATCGGTTTCCACAGCACATGATCGATCCGGTAGAACGGGTTGTACGCGTCGTACGGGTCCTGGAAGATGACCTGCACTTCGCGCCGGAAGCTGCGGTGATCGTTCCCCGTCATCGCACCCAGCGGTCGGTCGAGATACAGGATCTCGCCGCTGGTCGGCGCGACTAACCCGAGCAGCAGCCGCGCGAGCGTCGTTTTGCCGCTGCCGCTCTCACCTACGATCGACGTGATCGAAGGCGGCTCGGTAGGGAGTCGGAGTGAAAAATCCCGCAGGGCAACAGTGCGCTGTCTGGTCAGCAGTCCTTCGCCGAAAACTTTGGTGACGTGCCGCGCCTCAAGCAGGCTGGTCATGCGGGTGCGCCGTACAGGTGGCAGGCGACCCAGTGTTTCGGCCGGACCGGCTGCAGCACGGGTCGTTCGGCGCGGCAGCGCTCCATCACGTGAGGACAGCGTGGATGGAACGGGCAACCGCCGGGTGGACTCAGCAGCGACGGAGGCAGTCCGGGGATGCCCTCCAGAACGCCCTTACGCTCGAGAGAGGGCAGGCAAGCGATCAGGAGCTGGGTGTACGGGTGCAGCGGTTCCTCGTACACCTCCTCTACCGGGCTGAGTTCGACCAGCTCGCCAGCGTACATCACGCCGAGGCGGTCCACGAATTGGGCCATCAATCCCATGTCGTGGCCGATCAGGATCACGGCCGCGCCCAGATCGGACTGCACCGCACCCAGCGTGTCCATGACCTGCCGCTGGACGACGACGTCGAGGGCGCTGGTCGGCTCGTCGGCGATGATCACGCGCGGCCGCAGGCTGATGGCGAGCGCGATGCACACGCGCTGTTTCATGCCGCCGCTCAGCTCGTGCGGGTACTTGTTGGCGGTCCCGCGCGGTAGACCGACCATTTCGAAGAGTGCGCCGACCCGCTCGCCCAGCTCCCTCCGAGAGCCTCGCACGCCATGATCGTGCAGCGCGTCGAGAATCTGGTCACCCACCCGCATGACTGGATTGAGTGAGTTCATGGCGCCCTGCGCGACCAGCGCGATGACCGCGAGACGCGTCTGGCGCATCTCTGCGTCTGAGAGGGCCAGCACGTCGGTACCGGCAAGACGGATCTCACCCTGCTCGATCTTGCCTGGCGGCTTGATCATGCGCAGGATCGCCAGTCCAGTCGTCGACTTGCCCGAGCCGGACTCGCCGACCAGTCCCACCCGCTCGGCGGGTTCAACCTCGAGGCTGACGCCGTCGACCGCCTTCACCGGCCCGCGCCGGGTGTGATAGTAGACGCGCAGGTCCCGCACGCTGAGGACCGGTTCGGTCATGCGTTGCTCCCCAGGCGCGGATTGACGATCCGATCGAGCCCGGCGGCGATGCCGAACAGACCTACGAAGATCAGGACGATGATGAGGATCGGCGGCAGCCACCACCAGACCAGGCCGCGCATGACGGTCGTGTAGTACAGCGACCAGTAGATCGCCATACCCAGCGTGGGCTGGTTTTGCGGGCCCAGACCGAGTGCTTCGAGACCGATTGACGCCAGGATTGCGGCTGCCACAGCGGCGACGAAGCTGGCGGCGAGGTACGGCATCAGGTTGGGCATCATCTCTTCGACGATGATGCGCGGGCCGCTGCTGCCCGAGAAACGCGCGACCTGGATATAGCTGCGCTCACGCATGGTGAGCACTTGCGAGCGGATGGTGCGAGTCGGCCACATCCACGCCAGGCATGAGACGACCAGCGCCTCCTGGCGGACGTCCAGAGCCCCCTTGGTCGACGAAGCCAGCACGACCAGGAGCAGCAGACCGGGCACGGTCAGAAAAACGTCCGCCGCGCCGCGCAGCAACGTGTCCGCCAGACCTCCGTAGTAGCCAGCGATGAAGCCGCAGACGGCTCCGACGCCGAGGCCGATGATGCCCGCGACCAGACCAATGGTCAGGGTGAGCGGGGTGGCAACGACGATGACGCTGAGCAGATTACGCCCGACCGTGTCGGTGCCCAGCGGATACTGCAGCGAGGGCGGCTGGTCGGGCACCGCTGCGCCGACCTTGGCGCCATCTCGATCCACGAACAACGGTCCGATGATGCCGATCAGGACGATCGCCAGGATCAGGCACAGACCAATCGTGAGTTGCGGATAGGCCCTCGCGCGCTCCGTCCAGATCCTCATGGCAGTCTCGGCTCGCCCGTCAGTAGTTGATCCGCGGATCGAGCACGGGCAGCGTCAGGTCGAGGAAAAACGTCGCCAGACCGATCGCCACGATGACGATGAAAACCACGCCATAGATGACGAAGTAGTCGAACGTGCGGATAGCCTGATACAGCAGGTTGCCAACCCCTGGATAGGCGAAGACGACCTCGACCA
>JAFAPL010000498.1 GCA_019247135.1 Chloroflexota bacterium
GTGCGGCGTCGAGCTCGTACAGGTTCTGGCCAGAGAACAAAACGTGCCCCTCAAACGCGTCGACGTCCAGATCCGTGCCTTTCAAGACCGCAATGCACCGGCCCGACAGGATTACTCCACTTTCAATTCGGTGCGTGTCTCGTTCCAGCTCGGGGGCGTCTCAGAGGCCCAGGCACAGGACCTCGTAGACAAATTCAAGAGACGTTGACCGCTCTTCGGCACGGTCGCAGTTGCGACCCCAGACGTTCAGGTCGACTTCAGCCTTCGGTCGTAAGCTGGAGCGTCAGCCCGTCATAGGCGACTTCGACGTCCGGGCCGATGCGCGCGTTCGTCGCCTCGTGCTCGAGCGTGTGACTGACATGCGTCAGGTATGCATGCTTCGGCGCGACGTCGGTGATCAGCTCGAGGGCTTCCGGCACCGAGAGATGTGTCGGATGCGGCTCCCACCGCAGCGCGTCCACCACCAGCGCTTGCAATCCCCGCAACAAAGACCTGGAGGCGGCGGGGATTCCGTTGGTGTCGGTCAGGTAGGCGAAGTCGCCGATGCGATACCCGGTCGAGCGACTATTCCCGTGGCGCATAGGGATTGGCTGGATGCACGTCTTCCCGACGTAAAACGGCGTCGCGTCAACAGCCGTGTAGCCGATGTGCGGGATCAGGCCGATCCACGGCGTGCCGGCAAAGGCGTAGGCAAAGCGCTGACGTAGCTGGTTGCCCGTCTCGACGTCGCCGAAGCAGGGCAGCATGCCTCCGAGCCTGGCGTTGAACGCCTTCAGGTCGTCGATTCCGGCCGTGTGGTCGGCGTGGGCATGGGTGAACAGGACGGCATCGACTTTCGTGACCCCCTCCCGGAGGGCCTGCATGCGCATTTCCGGGCCGACGTCCACCAGGAGGTGTGAGCCCTCGTCGGATTCGATATACACGGAGGCACGAGTGCGCTTGTTGCGCGGATCAGGGCTGGTGCAGGTGGCGCAGCGGCAGCCGATCACCGGCACGCCATACGACGTGGACGTGCCGAGAAAGCGCACCAGCATCAAGTAACAATAAGGGTTAACAGGTGCGGGTCGAGCAGGCCGACCATCACGCCGCAGATGACCTGGCCTCGCAAGCGACGGAGACGGAGTATCCATCGCGCCGCCGCGAACCCGATGCCGGCCATGAGCAGCATCGGCAAGGGGATGAATTGAATGCGCCGGCTGAGCGATGGATCGGGACCGAGAACCAGGTCAAAGAGGGCCGCGACGACGAGGCTTGCCGCGCACAGTACAAGCGCAGCGACGAACGTCTTGCGCACCGAGAAAGCCATGATCAGCCGAATCGTGAGCTGGGCGGCCGACAGCACGAGGAAGCACCACCCGACGAGTGCCGCCAGACCGATAGGTTGCGCGAAGGCGGCGAGTGTCATGCGCGCACGGCCACCCTATCCCTTCCACAGACAGACCTGGTTGCGGCCGTTCCGCTTGGCCTCATACAACGCCTGGTCGGCGTAACTCACCAGTAGCTCCGCGTCGACGCTGTCCGGATCCAGTGACGTGCCGCCGACGCTCAAGGTCACGCGCCCGATCTCGCTCGTCATTCCGCCCTGAAAAGGGGGTAGCTCCTCGACCGCGCGCCGGATCTTCTCCGCCACGATGCCGACCTCTTTGCGTCCGATGCCGGGCAGGATGGCGGCAAATTCCTCGCCTCCCAGGCGGCCGACGACGTCGGTGCTTCGCAACGAGAGGCGGAGCTGTTCGGCGACCTGGCGCAAGACGCTGTCGCCGACCGGATGCCCGTGTCGATCGTTCACCAGCTTGAAATTGTCCAGGTCCATGATGATCAGTCCGACGGGATACTCCATGCGCCGTGCGCGCTGGACTTCCAGGTTCAGCTGCTCGTGAAAGTGGCGGTAATTGCTCAGCCCGGTCAGCGGATCGGTGATCGCCAGACGCTGAGTCTCCTGATACAGGTGGGCGTTCTGAAGCGCGACCACGACGGAGGCAACCAGGAGCTCGACGACTTTCACGCTTTCGTCCGACACCGGGCCGGCGCGGCACACTTGGAGCGCGCCGATTGCGCGATCGCCGGCACGCAGCGGTATGGCCAATTCGAGCGTGCCGTCTGGCTTCGGGCGTCCGACCGTACGCAGCTCGCGCATGCACTCGGACACCACGCTTCCCTCGCGCGCGACGCCCCAGTCCGGGCGATCGACGGAGCAATCCTCGAACCCTCGCGCAGCGCGCAGTCGCGCGGCCGTGGGCACTGACGTCTCCAGATCGACCAGATACACGGCGGCCGTCTCAGAGGTGAGCAGCTGGCCGAGCGAGTCGAGCATGTTGGTCAACACCTGGTCCGGGTCGAGCGCCGCGGCGATACGCCGGTTGACCTCGAGTAGCACCGTAAGCTGGTGCAGGTGACGGCGCAGGTCGACGTTCACTCCAGGCCCAGCCCGGGCCGCAGGCGCGCGTTGACAGGCACCTGTGGCCGAGCCCGGCGAAGCAGCCGCCACAACCAGCCAATCACCGGCACCGCGAGCGGCGCGAACGCGTACACCAACACCAGCATGCTCGGCATGTGCCAGTTCCAGTAGTGATGCACATAAAAGATCGGCAACGACGTCAACGTGTAGCCCACGATCACCAGACTCAACTGGCGACGCCATCCGAGCAACGTGGCAAGGGCGAGCGGCCAGAACCAGTACCACTCGAGAACCCACGGCAGCACGAGCACGATCAAGACGGCGAAGGCGCGTACAGATGCTTCGAGTATCGGCTCGATCAGCGATCGCCGTCGATCACCAGCGATGCGCCACAAGCGAATGCATTCCCAGATCAGATACAGGGCGAAGATGCCGCGCGTGATCCACTTCGTCCAGATTCGGACCGTGGGCAAGGTGGGCGTCGTGTACAGCTCGGCATACGAATACGCGACCTCGTCGGGGGACGGGGCGGGGGTCGATTTGTTCAGGAACTTGTTGTCGAACTCGAGCGCGAACACGTCCGGCGCCGAGTTGCTGAACTGCCAGGATTTCCCGTCCGCGGCGGTCAGAATCGGCTGCAGCGAACGTGGGTAGTCCCACCAGGGCACGAACAGAATCGCGGCGGTGGCCGCGATGACCAGTCCTGTCCCACCGATCCAGCCGATGCGCGACGGCCAGGTCGCCAGCCGACGTACCCACGGGACGACATAGAACAGTCCGACGATACACGTCGTGTACTTGATGAGTGCGCTGAGGCCGACAAAGAACGTGCCCACTGCCCAGCCCACATTCGTCACCCGACGTTGCAGCGTGAGCGGCACGACGCCGAGCAACAGCAACGTCACCATCAGGGCGTCGTTGTGCGCGTTCCCGGCTGTGTCAAAAAGCATCAGCGGGTTCCACGCAAACATGGTGAACGCGGTGAGGCGCGCGCGTGGTCGTTGCGGCATGAGCCGACCGAGCAGCCACCACAGCAATGCCAGGTTGATCAGTTGGACCACGTTCATCGCCAGCTTGTAGACGAAGACCTGGTCCATCAGGCCGACCTGGAGCACTTCGCCGTCGTCCAGCGTAACCGTCAGCCCGTTGAGCGGGTCCATCAGGTGGGCCAGCACCCAGGCGAGGTTCGTCCACAGCGGGCCATAGACGCTCGGTTGGTCCCACCAGATCGGGTGGATCCAGTTGAGCATCGGATTGCCAGGGAAGTAGTTGGGGGGATAAATGTACGGGTTCAGGTTGTAGACGGCCGAGATGTGGCCGTACATCACGTACGAAAAGATGTCGGTCGTAAAGAGCCCGGGTGACAGGAACAGCGTCACCTGAAACAGCAGTTCGAAGAGCACCACAACCGCCAGCGCGCCACGAACCGCGCTGATACCGACGTCCACCAGCACAACGCCGGCCACGTATCCCACACTCGTGACCACGAAGGCGAGCACCAGCGAGTTCACGACGATCTCCAGGCTCACCGGGCCATCCGGTCCCTCGAGACCCGGCGCGAGCGTGTTCGCCAGCGCCAGGAGATCACGCAGATGATCCCAGACGACCGACTGCGTGACGAGATACACGTACGTGAAGTCGTTCCCGTGCGTGAGCCGGTAGCTCAGGGTCCACACCATGACCCACCCGATCTGCACGACCACCCCGGCCAGGGCGAGCAACAGCAGGCGCAAGACGACGCTGACGATGCCAGCCCAACGCGGATGAGCTTTCGACACACCCGCGCGCCGCTGGTCGTCGGGCAGCTCGGCAGGACGCGTAGCGATCATCGAGGGAGCGGCGCGGCTCCCGCGTGCAACACGCGTGCCAACGTCTCGTTCACGGTACTGCACATGCTTGCTTCTTGAGATTCAGCACGTGCTGGGCCACCGTGCTGGCGCCGTCGAGGCGTAGTTCGCTCCATGTGCACGTGGAGTCCAGCAATGCATCGAGATGAGAAGCGAGCCGCCCGTCGAGCACATCGGCACGGGGGACGTAGCGTGCGCACCCGAGGCGGTGCAGTGCATCCACCAGTACGTCGTACTCGCGGAATGGTCCGCGATCGGTATAGAGCATTGGTACCCGATTCGCGAGGCAGTCGGCTACGATGCCATAGCCGGGCTTGGTCACCAGCGCGTCGCAGGCGGCCAGGACGGAGACGTAATCCGCCGGTTGCTCGCGGAGCACGACCACGTTCGCGGCTGTGGTGTGCGCATCGCGGCTCAGCGGGAGGGTCAGCAGGAAGGTATAGCCGGCGGCCTCGGCCAGCGCGTCCAGATTGATGTCGCGCGCTGGAAAACCACCAAACGAGAGCAAGATGAGCTTTGCGGCGGTCGGCACACCGAGTTCCGCCCGAACGGCAGACTTGGGCTTCGAAGCTGTGCGAGCAATCAGTGGCACGTCTTCGACGCGCTTGAACGCCGAGAATGCATCGGCGTCAGTGCCGTGTAGCGGCAGCCGCAAAAGCAGATCAGCCTGGGCGTACGCGCTCCGAATCTGCTGGACGATGTCTTCGAACCCTGGCCAGGCGGCATAGATCCAGTCCCACGTGAAGTTGGTCACCGCGACCGACGGAATGCCCGCAAGGTGCGCGGCAACGATTGCCAGTGGCGGCACGTCGGCAATGAGCACGTCGGCACGGACGCTCCTCAGCAGTTCGGCTTCCACTGATGCGCGTGCATCGAAATCGTGACCGACTCGACGCCAACAGTCGCGCGTGGCATCGATGTCGAACTCGAGGCCGTGGTGCTGGACTACTCCGACGTCGATCGGCCACCCCGGCGAGTCAATCGGCTGAACGCCTTGCGGGAAGAGCCAGATTGGCGCTTCGCTGCGCAGGAGCACTCGCGCCCCGCGCTTCAGCAACTCGCCGGCAACTTGCGCCGACCGCACAGCGTGGCCGTACCCGTGGCCCGAGACGGCCAGCACGACAGTCGTCACTTGATGCGCCCTTCGCGACGAAGTCGCTGTTTCAACGCGGTCAGCTCGGACTCGATCGGGTCAATTTCGGGCCCCTCATGCAGGATCCGCTGCGGGCCAACGGCCGATAGCACGCGTCGCCAGACCGTCGGCTCGTCGAGGATCGCGCCATGCCCCATCGAGCCCGGACGGACCATCGTCACTCGCACCAGGAGGTCTTCGATGGACTCGCCCGGCGCCGGCAAGATCGCCTCCTCTGGACGGACAACGGCGTCGTCGGGATCCGCCAGCGTCAGAACTCGGGCGCCGGCGGCGCGCAGAAACGCGGCGCGACGTTGCACGCGCGTTTGCTCCTCAGCGTCACTCCAGCGCGCAGACAGATCACGACCCGCCTGACCGAGCGCGTCCGGCTCGCCTGTCACCAACCACGCCCAGTTGACCAGGCTGCCGGCGTTGGAGCCTTTGACCGGTGCGGAAAGGGCGATCACACCCCCCAGGCGACCCGTCCAGCGCTGGCGGTCTCTGACGAGCGCGAGCGTGGCGCCATCGAGCGCGGCCACGCCGCCCAACGAGTAGCCCAGGATCCACAACCTGGCGTCCTGGGGTAAGGCATCGGCGTACCACTCGAGGCAACCGGCCGCCGCCTCGGCGATGTCCGTCAGAGGTTTGCGCGTGTCGAGCCCGACATAGGGTTGGGGGCGATAGCCATCGTCGCGGTCGGCGCCGGCGTACGTGGCTTCGAGAACGTCGCGGCGGATCTCATAGCCGCCGCGATCGGCGAGGAATTTCAGCATCCCGCTGAACGACCGCTCGGGATCGCCGGTGCGGGTGCCGATACCGCCGAAGAGCACGAGCTTGGTCTGCCCACGCGGCCACACGTAATAGCCAGGCCGCCAACTCGGGACGGGGCTGCGCGGCTCGCCGACGGACATACCACTTTGAGCGTAATAGAGGACGCTCGTGTGGCGCGGTGCCGACTAACTGGGTGGCACTCGGGCAGCGCCCTCGCCGGTCACGCGGATCGTGACGAACCCGTCGTCTGGCACAGCCACGCTGATCGAGGAGTTCATGGGCGAAGTCCCGTCGGCCAGCAAGGGATCAACCACGTACTGGCCCGGTGAAACGGGAACCGAGAAGGTGCCGTCGTCCGCGGTCGGGATACTGGCGACTTGCTGTTGCGTGTCGGCCGTAAGGATGAGGACGGTCGTAGGGAATGGACGGTCCGGACACGTCCGGCCCCCGCCCAGGCCACCTACGGGGACAGGGCAGCGGCCGGCCGCCACGATCTGACCCGAAAGAGCAGGCGCGCTCGCCGAGTCGGGTGCCGCAACTTCTTGCGCCACCACGCTGGAAGTACTGACCAGCACAGTGAGCAAGGCAGCAACCCCGGCGCCGCGAATCGCGCGCATCACTCCTTAAACGATGCGCCCGCAAACGGCGTTCCATGCCGGCGCATCACACTCGTTGACACCCTTGCGAGAGCCGCGTCAGACTGGATGACGTCGATTCGGGCGCGGGACACGTAGACGGGTCGCGCGCCTTGGAAGGGGGACTTTATGCGAGGTCGCGCGCTCGCAGCGAGATCGCTGTTGGCCGCTGCATTTGTTCTGGCGCCAGCCCTGGTCGTGCCGGCGCAGGCGGACGAAAACGACGAGAACTATCCCGAGGGCGGCTGTGCCATCGGTTCGTTCCTGTGTACCGACGTCGCGCTTTCGAAACAGGTGCTGGGGTATTACACGGGCCACGACGAGCCCGCGGTGCTCTTCTATTCGAACACGCCTGGTTCTGGAAACGACATGGTGTATCGCCTGCAGTTGCCTAGAGATCCACCCATTCGCCCGAATGAGGCCGGCACGGGCGGGACGTGGAACTTCCAGCTGCATCCCGCCTTCTGGGTGGGGATGGCGCTGTGCGACACCACGTCGGCCCCGGAATTCACTGACCAGTGCCCGGCGGATACTGATGCCAACATCTTCGATGACCCGGATCCCGCATCGCCGCACTACGTCGGCAAGCATCCGGGCACCGCGTTCATGGAGCTGCAGTTCTACCCGCCGGGGTGGGTCGAGTGGCCAGCGGACGTCGTCAACGCGGGCGGGTCGAGCTGCGACCGCACCCGCTGGTGTGCGGCGATGAACGTCGACAGCCTGCTCGTGAACATGAATGTCGGCGAGCCGAATACCTTGGGGCAGCCGAATAACGACGACTGCCGCAGTCAGGTCGGTGACGAAACCGTCAACTTCGCGTTTCTGACAAGGAATGGCCGTTCAATCGCGCCGGCTGATCCGCTCGTCAGCTTCAACCTCAGCAAGCCCGGCATGGGCGGCACCGTGCTCGATCCGCAGCGCATCACCTTCTTCAACTCGGGCGACACCCTCGAGGTGGCCCTGCACGACACGCCCGATGGGCTCCAGGCAAGCGTGCATGACCTCGACACGGGGGCGACGGGCTCGATGACCGCAGGCCCGAGCAATGGCTTTGCCCACGTCCTCTATCAGCCGACCGCCAGCGCGTGCAGTTCGGCGCCTTACGCCTTCCACCCGATGTACAGCACATCCAACGAGCACACGCGGGTGCCGTGGGCCGCGCACTCCTACAACATCGCCTTCTCGGACGAGATCGGGCACTTCGAGTACTGCCCCAACGTGCAGAACGCCAGCATTCTCGGCGGCACTGGCGTGTGTGCATCGCCCAGTTCGACCGACCCGGGCGGCGCGGACAGCGACGACACCTTCTGTTTCACGGCTGGCATGTCGTCCTTGGTTCCGCTGAGCGGCTGTACAAACTCGGACCTCGATTTTGATGGTCCCGCGTACGGCAACAACTGGCCTGGCACCAGCCGCAATTTGTTGCTCGACCGGCTGCTGCATTCGACGCCCGTCAGGTTCACCAGCCCGCTGATCCGTGGCGAGAGGAACTACGAACGCATTGCTTACGAGACAGATCTGCCAGCGATCGAGCCAGGTTGCAACCT
>JAFAPL010000917.1 GCA_019247135.1 Chloroflexota bacterium
CTCGTCTGGAGCGATGAGGCCCGCCCGTGCGCCACCCTCGATGCTCATGTTGCACACCGTCATTCGGCCTTCCATCGACAGACCGCGAATGGCGCTACCCGTGTACTCGATCACGTGTCCAATGCCGCCGCCGATGCCGAGCCTGCCGATGATGCCCAGGATGATGTCCTTGGCCGTGACGCCCACCGGCAGGTCGCCCTCGACGCGCACCTCCATCGCCCTGGGCTTACGCTGCGGCAATGTCTGCGTCGCCAGTACGTGCTCGACTTCACTGGTGCCAATGCCGAACGCGAGCGCGCCCAGCGCACCGTGCGTGCTGGTGTGACTGTCGCCGCACACGATCGTGATCCCCGGCTGTGTCAGGCCGAGCTCGGGTCCGATGACGTGCACGATGCCCTGCAATGGGCTGAAGCGGTCCTCGAGACGGATGCCGAACTCGCGGCAGTTGCGCGCGAGCGCGTCCAGCTGCTCCTTCGCGATCGGATCCGTGACTGGCTCCGATAGCGGCCATGTCGGCGTGTTGTGGTCCATCGTGGCGATCGTCAGATCGGGTCGGCGCACCTTCCGACCGCTCAGACGCAAGCCTTCGAAAGCTTGAGGCGAGGTGACTTCGTGGACCAGGTGCAGATCGATATACAGCAGCGGGGGCTCGCCGGGCACTTCGCGAACGACGTGCGAATCCCAGATCTTTTCGAACAACGTGTGCGGCATTTCGGGCAGCCCGGAGTGTACTGAACTGGCGTGCGCCTACAATCCTGCCAAATGAATCGGCGCGATTTGCTGCGCCTGTGCGGCGTTGCGGCCGTTGCCGGCTTATCGGCGGCGTGCACCAGTCCAGCACCGCCCAGCACAGCGACGCAGGCAGCACCACCCACGGCTGCACCGACGCCCGTGCCGCCAGCGCCGACCGCCGCGCCGACGAGCACACCCGCGCCAATCACGAGCGTTCGCGTCGCGATCGAAGCGGATCCAGACACGTTGGACCCCGCAGGCCAGAGCAATCCGACCGGGTCGAGCATCGTCGATGCGATGGTGGAGACCCTCGTGCGCCTGCAGCCCGACGGCAGCCTCGGCCCAGGACTCGCGCGTACCTGGGACGAATCGCCCGACGGTCGTGTCTACACCTTCGAGCTGCATCAGAACGTCCACTTCCACGATGGCAGCCTGCTCACCGCGGATGCCGCCACGTCCTCGCTGCAACGCTTCCTCAATCCGCAGTTGCGCGTTCCACTCCGCGCGCCGTTCGACGCCAACCTGGTCGACGGCATCATGGCCGTGGACCCGCTGACCCTGCGCATTTACCTCAAGGCTTCTTCGCGACTCTTCTTGAGAAAACTCGCGGCGACCGACATGGGCATCGTCTCGCCGAATCACGCGCATGCTTTCGCCGACACGTACAACGACGAGCCGGTCGGTACCGGCCCATTCCGATTCAAGGAGCGACGCAAAGGGGAGAGCGTCGTGCTCGAGCGCTTCGACGGGTACTGGGGCCCAGCGCCCTACTACCCCGCCGTGCAGTTCCGCATCGTGCCCGAGATCGCCACGCGCGAGAGCTTGCTGCTGGCAAACCAGGTGGAAGCGATCGTCAATCCGCCACTGTCGGATTTACCCGCGCTCCAGAACAACCCTGCGTTGAAGGTGCTCCTGGCTCCAACCGCTCGCTCGGTGTTCGTGGCCATGGACCTGACGCTGCCGGGCGGGACGCCGTTAGCCATCAAGAAAGTCCGTCAAGCGCTCAATTACGCGGTGGACCGCGACGGCATCATCCGTAACGTGCTGTTCGGGGCCGCGACGCCAATGGACGCACCCATGGCGCCGTCGCTCGTCGGCTACTCGCGCACGGGCCCGTACGGGTACGACCCGAATCGCGCACGCCAGCTTCTGTTAGAAGGTGGGACGCCGCGCCTCCAACTACGTTTCATGTATCCGACGGGCAGGGCGATGCTCGAGGCGACCGCGGCGCAGATCGCCCAGGCACTGGCTGGCAATCTGCACGAGGTCGGTGTGGATACCGACCTCGCGGGTTCGGATTGGGCATCTTTCCTGGCCGCCGTGAACGTGCCAGAGGACCGCGGCACCGCCCACATGCACCTGTTCAGCTGGGCACCGGCCATGCTCGACGCATCGCAACAGATGACGCAGTTCATTCGTTCGCAGTGGCCGCCACAAGGCCTTGCGACGAGCCACTACACGAATGCGCGTGTCGAGCAGCTGGTCGAACAGGCGGCCGAGGAACGCGACAATCAGAAGCGAATGGACGCATACGCGGAGGCGCAGCGCCTGGTGTGGGACGACGCGCCGTGGATCTTCCTGTGGGTGCCGAGTTTTCCGATCGTGCACTCGGCGCGTTTGAAGGGCATCAGCAGTCTGCCAAACGAGAAATTCTCGGCGGTGTACGCCGAGCCTGCCTGATCGCGAGTCGCTGCAAACGGTTCGACGGCAGCGTCCGCGCCGCGCGGTAGACTGCGCTACCGCCAGTGTTGCACTACGTCGCCCGACGCCTGGTGTCGGCGATCCCGACTTTGCTCGGCGTGTCCCTCGTCGTCTTCATGATGGTGCGCCTGCTACCGGGCGACCCCGCGCGCATCGTTGGCGGCCTGGTTGCCAGCGAAACCGACGTCGAACAGATCCGCCATCAACTCGGCCTCGATCAGCCGGCGCCCGTGCAATACGTGCTGTTCCTGGTCCGCCTCGCGCACTTCGATCTCGGCACGTCGATGCGCAGCGGTCAGCCGGTGCTCAACGAGGTCATGGCACGTCTACCCTGGACCGCGGAGCTTGCGGCGACGAGCATCGCCGTCGCGGCCGCGCTCGGGATCAGCGGCGGCCTGCTGGCAGCGCTGCATCACAACGGTCGGCTCGACATGCTGATCTCGGCGCTCATGCTGTTCGGCATCTCGGTCCCGGTGTACTGGCTGGGCTTGATGTTGATCGTCGTGTTCGCGATCAAGCTCGAGTGGTTGCCCGCCGCGGGCTCGCAGGATCCGGGCGCGTGGATCTTGCCCACCTTGACCCTGGCAGCCTTCTCCGTCGCGTTGATCGCGCGCATGACACGCTCCACCATGCTCGAAGTCCTGCGCGCCAATTACGTGCGAACCGCGCGGGCCAAAGGTGCAGTCGAAAGCGCCGTGATCGGCGGCCACGCGTTGAGGAACGCGCTCCTGCCAGTGGTGACCGTCGTCGGCCACCAGTTCGGGACCCTGCTGGGCGGAGCCGTGCTGACCGAGACGGTCTTCGGCTGGCCGGGCATGGGCCAGCTCCTGGTCGATGCCCTGTTTGCACGCGACTACCCGGTCGTGCAGGGGATCGTCCTGACCTTTTCGGCGCTGTTCATCCTGGTGAATCTGGGCGTCGATCTGCTGTATGGCTACATCGACCCGCGCATCCATTACGCATGAGCGTTGAAGCCGCCGCGCCTCGGCTCGCACGTGCGGTGCCTGGCGGCAGGCAGCCAGAACGCAAACGACTCCGTGCCGCGCGCGGCATGTGGCACCGCTTTTGTCGCAATCGCGCGGCGGTGGTCGGCCTGTGCATCCTCCTGGTCTTCTTCGCCGTGGCGCTGGCCGCCCCGTTCGCCACAACGTACAACCCCGAAGTAAACAACCTCGAGCAGAAACTCCTGGATCCCTCGCCCGCGCACCTGTTGGGCACCGATCACCTGGGGCGCGACATCCTTGCCCGCCTGGCATTTGGCGCGCGCTTCTCGCTGCTGATCGGCTTCGCGGCCGTGGGCCTGGGCCTAGCGATCGGCGTTCCCCTGGGCGCCATTTCTGGTTTTTATGGCGGCTGGGTCGACCTGATCATCCAGCGCGTGATCGACGTTCTGCTCTCGTTCCCCGGCTTTCTCCTCGCGCTTTCGCTTGTGGCGGTCCTCGGCGTCGGCCTGGAGAACGTCATCATCGCGGTCGGCCTTGGCGTGTTGCCCGCGTTCGTTCGCCTGGTACGCGCGGTGACGTTGTCCATTCGCTCCCGCGAGTACGTCGTCGCGGCACGTGCGTACGGTGCGAGCGGTCCACTGATCATCGTGCGTCACGTCCTGCCGAATGCGCTCGCGCCCATCGTGGTGCAAGCGACACTCGGCCTTGGCAGCACGCTGCTGACCGCGGCCGGCCTGGGCTTTCTCGGGCTGGGCGTGCAGCAACCCACGCCCGAGTGGGGCACGATGCTGGGCGAGGGGCGCACGTTCATCTTCTCGAACTCGAACCTTGCCACGTTCCCTGGCGTGGCCATCTTCCTCACCGTGCTCGCCTTCAACCTGGCCGGCGACGGGCTGCGCGACGCGTTGGATCCACTCTTCGGACCATAGACGCGCAGTCCCTCAGTTACCATGTAGCGTGAGCCCGCGAAGCGCCACGCGCACGAATGCTGCGCGCAACGGCAAAGCCGAAACGCGCCATACGACCGAGGCGCATGTTGATGGGCAGGAGCTACTGGCCTTCTACCGGCAAATGCTCCTGATTCGGCGCTTCGAGGAGAAGGCCGCGGAGATGTACCAGCGGGCCAAGATCGGCGGCTACTGCCATCTGAACCTTGGTGAAGAGGCGACGTGCGTCGGCATCTGTGCCGCGATGCGGTCGACCGATTATCTGTTCACCAATTACCGCGAGCATGGCTACGCGCTCGCGCGAGGCATCGATCCGAGCAGGGTGATGGCGGAGCTGTTCGGTCGCGAGGACGGCGTCTCGCGCGGGCGGGGCGGCTCCATGCACCTGTTCGACACCGAAAAACGGCTGATGGGCGGATACGCCATTGTTGGCGGCCAGATACCGCTAGCGACCGGCGCCGGTCTGGCCATCGCTCGCCAGGGCAACGACGAGGTGGTGGTGTGCCAGATGGGGGACGCGACGACGAATATCGGCTCCTTTCACGAGTCGCTCAACATCGCCGCGCTCTGGAAGCTGCCCGTCGTCTACGTGATCGTCAATAACGGATTCGGCATGGGCACATCGGTCGAACAGGGCTCAGCTGTAGCGAACCTGTACGAAAAGGCGTGCGCGTATGGCATCCCGGGCATCCCGCTCGACGGGAATCACGTGGTCAGCGTGCGCGACGGGGTTCGCGAAGCGCTGGAAGCGACCCGCTCCGATCACACCCCGCGTCTGCTCGACCTCAAGAGTTATCGACTCAAGGGTCACTCGGTGGTCGACCCGGATCGGTATCGCTCCCAGGAGTACCTGCGCGAAATTCGCGCCAACGACCCCATCGTGCAGACCGCCGAACAACTGAAGGACCTGGGCGCACTCGATGACGCCGGCCTCAAGCAGATCGAAGAAGACATAGACCGCCAGGTGGCCGCGGCCGTGGAGTTCGCCGACGAGAGCGCCGCGCCCGATCCCAAGAAGCTGTTCGAGTTCAGCTACGCGACGCCGGTTTCGAACCAACCCGAGGCGCTGCCCGGTCAGGAAGCATGGGCGTAGTCACCTACCGCCAGGCGCTGCGCGACACACTCCTCGAAGAGATGCGGCGCGACAACTCCATCGTCTTGCTCGGCGAGGAGATCGGCCGCTTCGAAGGCTCGTACAAGATCACCGCCGGGCTGCTGAAGGAATTTGGCCCGGAACGCGTCATGGACACTCCTATCGCGGAGGAGGGTTTCGTCGGCGTCGCGATCGGCGCGGCGATGCTCGGTCTCCGGCCCGTGGTCGAGATCATGACCGTCAACTTCAGCCTGCTGGCGCTCGACCAGATCGTCAATCACGCTGCGAAGGTGCATTACATGTTCGGTGGCCAGTCGCGCGTGCCGATGGTCTTGCGCACACCTGAAGGCGGCGGCCAGCAACTTGCGGCTACGCACTCGCAGAACTTCTCGAGCTGGTATGCGTACATACCCGGCCTCAAGGTCGTCGCACCGGCAACACCCGCCGACGCGCGCGGTCTTCTCAAGGCATCCATTCGCGACGACGATCCGGTGATCTTTCTGGAAAACCTGGCGCTGTACAACACGAAAGGTGAGGTGCCGGGGCTGGGCGACGGTTCATCCAATGGCCAGGACCATGCCGATGATGTCGTGCCGATCGGCACCGCTGCTGTGATGAGAGAGGGCCGCGACCTGACGCTCATCGGCTACTCGCGCATGTCGGTGGTTGCGCTCGAAGTCGCGCGCCGCCTGGAGCAGGACCAGGGCATCTCGTGCGAGGTGATCGACGTCCGTTCACTGCGTCCGCTCGATCGGCCGACACTCATCAACTCGGTGAAGAAGACCAATCGAGCCGTCATCGTCGAAGAGGATTGGTACTCGTACGGCGTGGGCGCCGAGCTGGTCGCGACGATCCAGGAAGGTGCCTTCGACTACCTCGACGCGCCGATCCGTCGCGTTGCGCAAGCTGAAGTCCCACTGCCGTACGCCAAGGTGATGGAGCAAGCTGCGCTACCCAAAGCACAGAACCTGATCGAAACCATCAAGCAGACGCTCGATGCGAGCGGCTACCGCGCGCGGAGCACTCGCTGATGTCTGAGATCACGATGCCGCGCCTGAGCGACACGATGGAAGAGGGGACCATCGCCAGCTGGCTGAAGAAGCCCGGCGAACAGGTGAACCGTGGCGAGGTCATCGCCCAGATCGAGACGGATAAAGCCACGATGGACCTGACGGCGTTCGAATCGGGCACGCTGCAGGAGATTCTGGTGCCGGAAGGGCAGACGGTGGCCATCGGGCAGGCCGTGGCACGCATCGGCTCTGGCGCCGCGCCATCGAAGGCTGAGGAGTCCGCGCCCGAGAGCGAGGCAGCCGCATCGCCAGCGACCGAAGACTCCGAACCATCATCGACCGACGAGGCCGAGCCACCCTCGACGGAGGCCAGCGAGCCGCCGGCCGCCGAAGAAACCGGCTCGGAAGCGCCACGCACTCCAGAAGCACGCGAGAACGTCGCCGAAGCACCCGAGCCGTCTGCCCCGCCCTCAGAGCAGCCAACCCTTCGGGCGGACACGGAGCCAGCATCCAGCGACGGCGCAACTGAAAATGACAAGGTGCGGGCCTCGCCGATGGCCCGTCACATCGCCTCCGAGCACGGGCTCGACCTTTCAAACATCCACGGCTCGGGCCCCCAGGGCCGTGTGATCCGCGCCGACGTCGAAGCGGCGCTCAAGAGTCCGAGCCAGCCCGCGCCGCCGGCGCAGGATGGCGCGGCTCAGCCAGCGCCCGCGCAAGAAGCCGCTGCCCAGCCCGCGCAGGCACCGCAGCAGGACGGCGACGGACGCGTGCCACTGTCGCAGATGCGTCGCACGATCGCGCGTCGCATGGCCGAGAGCACACGCACGATCCCCCACTTCTTCCTGACTACGACCATCGATGCCACCGACCTGGTCGCGTTGAGAAAGCAACTGCTCGCTGAGATGGGTGACAATGGCCCGCGCATCTCGATCAACGACATGGTCGTCAAGGCAGCGGCCATCGCGTTGCGCAGGGTGTCCGAGGTGAACGTGTCCTTTGCCGAGGACAGCCTGATCGAGCACACCCACGTCAACATCGGCGTCGCGGTCGCGACCGAGCGCGGCCTGATCGTCCCGGTCGTGCGCGACGTGGATCAAAAGTCGCTCGGCGTGATTGCACGCGAGGCGCGCACTCTCGCCGAAAAGGCGCATGCGGGGAAGCTGCAACCCAAGGATTACGCGGGCGGCACGTTCACGGTCAGCAACCTGGGCATGTTCGGCGTCGAGCAGTTCAACGCGGTGATCAACCCGCCCGAGGCGGCCATCCTCGCCGTTGGCGCGGTGACCCGCGAGCCCGCCGAGCGCGACGGCAACATCGTCCTGCGGGATCGCCTCGCGCTGACCTTGTCAGTTGACCACCGTGCCCTGGACGGCGCGATTGGGGCTCGCTATCTCCAGGCGCTCAAACAACTGCTCGAAAAGCCCATGCTCCTGCTCGTCTAGCGCACCCCAACAGTGGCGCCGTCGCGCAATTCAACAGGCGCGGGCTCACCCACCTGCCCGGTCCGCTCGACAACTTTGCCGTCGCAAAGCCTGGATTCGTCCACGCCGTGCAGCACCACCGGCGCGCGATCCCGTGTTCCTTCGATCATGAACCGCGTGACGACCAGATCGTTCTCCGCGACCTGCCGTTCCACGTGAACGCGCGGGTCGGTGTAGGTGAACCGCAGGTGCTCTCTCAGCTCGATCAGAAGCCCTCGCCCGATCACCCGTCCCAGGCGTTCATCGTGGTCCAGGAGGTCCGCGGCTACGAGGCCATCGAGCGCCGTCGAGTCAGGTGAAAGCAATGCTTCTTCATACAGGCGTCGCATCACCTCCTTGTTTCGCTCGAGCTGCGCGGCATCGACCCCCACGAACGCTTCTGGATGGCTGATATCGCCGCCGACCTCGTCAAGGTCGATAGAGCCAAGCCGGCCGATATGCGCCCGCTCAGCCCACTTGAATCCCGCCAACCAGTTCCACAGGCTGCGCCCGATGTACGCGATGAGCGCCACGACCGCAAGCACGACTCGTAGTGACGTCCGCAGCAACGCGACGGCCAGCCGCAAAAACGCCAGGATGACGTACGCGGCAGCGCGGATCAGCAGCCACGCGAGAACGAAGGCTGCCGTGAGTGCTGAGCCGAAGGGCTTGCCGGAGAGCGCCGTCGCGCAGATGAGCAGAGCCACCAGCGCGCCGCGAATGAACCACGGCAGGATGGTTTGCCACGGCTCGGGGAGGCCGCCGCGCAGCTGTGCCTGGCTC
>JAFAPL010000104.1 GCA_019247135.1 Chloroflexota bacterium
CGTGGACCAGCCCCTCCAACGCGGCATCTCCCGCTGTCGCTGCCAGAGGATTCCGATGCAGATGCCGACCATGAGGTGCGACAAGGGGTAGACGCCGAGAACGTGATGCTGGCCGCTCGCAATCGGAGCGATGACGATAAACAGGAACGTGAAAGCGAATGTCGCGAGTAAGAAGGCGACAGGCCGCGCGCGATCACCCAATCGCCCGGTCAGGAGCAACGCCAGGAGCACAAGACCGGCTACGACCGATACGGCTGGGAGTGGAGACGGACCCAATGGTGACGCATGCTCGAGCTGAGCTCCGCTCAGCCAGTCAGCTATGCCGGTCCCGCTCAGCAGTCCATCCAATAAACTCACGCGCTGCGAGAACGCGGATGGGAGAGCTTGCACGACCAGCCACAAGCCCTCCGGAGAAAGCGGATCACGCGTCGCGAGGCTGCCCTGTGCAAGGCGCTCACCTTCCTGGAGCGTGCCGCCTTGCGTCAACACGTTATACAGAACAACCGGCCAGACTCCGGCGGCGAACGACGCCAGAGCTGCAATGGCCTCAGGCCACCGCACGCGCAGTTGGCGCCCGAACACGAGTGCGCCCGCGGCCAGGATCGACAGAACGAAGGCTGCGAGGTCGACCTTGTGCGTCACGCCGATGCCCAGCGTGAACATAGCCGCACACAGCAAGGCTGTCCGTGTTCGGGCGCGATACCACGCGAACAGGAGCGCGAGCGACAGGACCCGCGCCAGCATTCCAAGCGCGACGGGGCCCCAGTCATCACGTACGGCCAGGACGTAGCTCAGGTCGGTTGCAAGCAACAAGGCCGCCGCGAGCGCGGCTGCGCGCCCGAATTCACGGCGGACGAAGACGTACAGAATCAGAACGGTTGCCAGTCCGACCAGGCTTGTCGTCGCGCGCAGGACGAAGACACTGATGCCGAAGGCCGAGAACGTGGCAGCCACCAGGAGTGTCTTAACCGGACCAACGTATCCATTCCGCATGTAGGGCAGGACATGGCCGAAGGCGGTGAACTGGTGATAGGCGCCCACGTCGATCTGACTCCGCCCCATCACCATCCGAACCGCTGGTGTCGCCGACCATGCCTCATCTTCGTAGAGGCCAGGCTCTGTGAGCTGCTGGAAACACACGAACGAGAACACCGCGAGTATCGCGAGAAGTGCGGCGACGTCCGCTCTGGCGGCGAGGACAGAGCGCCACGGCAGCGCCAGGAACAAATGAGGCGCGGACAGTGCGACAGATCCGGGTCGGCGCAACTCGGACGCGTCCAGAGCATGTCGACGAGAACTCGCTCCAGGTGAAGCCCGCTCGCCACGCGTTGCCGTCCCACCAGCTCCACTAGCCGGTTCCGACAGATGTTTGTTGGGATTCCAGAGAGAGTCCGACAACGATGGCTGATGCCAATACTATCGCGGTGCCCACGGGCCACGCATGCGATGTGGCCCTGTGCGGCAGGTCGTCTGCTCAGTGTGTGCTCAGTCCGATCGCGGTTCGAGGTATCTCACGCTGCTTGCCGAATATCGCTGATTCGCCGCGCACGCGCAGGCTAGCCCACGGGCCGTAGGACTGGTAGAGTGGAGTTACTGCCGTGCCAAGGCCGCGTGTCAAGCACGTCGTCATCATCGTTCAGGAAAACCACACGACCGATAATTACTTTCGGTCCATGGCGGCCTATGGCGCCAACATCGCAACGGGTTGGCCGACCGCTGCTGATCCACCCGCCGGGGACCAGGCACACGATCGGCACGCGTACTGGCGCTGGTTGACGCATCAGATCACAGGCGAACACGCCCAGTTCGATACGCTTACGGTCCTGCCGTTCTATGCCTTCCTGGCGGCGACTGGCGCGTTTCTGGAAAATCACTGCTCGGGATTCGGCACGAACTCGACCCCGAATCATCTGCTGCTCGTCGGCGGCCAGTCACCCACACTCCGCAACCCGCCGCGCAACGCACCACAACCGCTCTGGGATATGCCATCGCTGCCTGGCCTGGCACAGGACCACCGTGTCACCTGGCGGGCGTATACGGGTCGATCGCAATATCCGCTCGAGTTTTACACACAGCTGAAGGGCTCTCCCAACATCGCCCAGACAGCGCAGTTTTCAGCCGACGCTCGGGCCGGCAACCTGGCGCAGCTGACCTACATCTGGCACGACTCACCACTGGACGAGCACCCGCCCGCCGACGTCACGCTGGGCCAGAACGCGGTGTGGCAGGCGGTCGATGCAGTGGTGCGCGCTGGTGCATGGGCTGACACGGTTTTCATGTTGACGTGGGACGATTGGGGCGGGTACGACGACCACGTTGCCACTCCAGACGTGGAAATCACACCGGATGGAGTGCAGGTGGCGTATGGACCGCGCGTGCCACTGCTGATGTTCGGGGGACACGTTCGACCGGGTATCGATAGTCGATGGTCCTCGCACGTCAGCGTGCCCAAGACCGCGATGCAACTTCTCGGGCTGCCTGCGCTTGGCGTGGCCAGACTCGACGACGATATCGGTCTGGTGGATCTGTTCGATGCCAAACAGAACAACCCACCTCCGCCACATTTCGGGACGGCAATTAGCCAACCTCCAGTCCCGCATCCGACGCCAGCCGTGCATCCGCTACCACCGACGCCCGTCGCGAAACCGGCACCAATCGGCCGCGTGGTCCTGCGTGGCGGAAAAACGCTGCCGCCTCCCAACGACGTGCCGCTGAAAACGGGGCCTGCGTCGGCTCCGAAACGCCGCGCTCCGACGCGCCGGCGAACGTGACGCTGGCCAGGCGGAGGGCGGACCGATTCGCGCACAGCCGAGCGGAGTATCACGCGCGGTCGCGCGGTTGGCGGCGGCCGCGAGCCTATCGAGCTCCGCGAGGTCACATCAGGGCTGAGCCGGCCCTGGATCTCGCAGCTCGATGCTCTTGACCATCGACACATAGCGGCCGCCGCGTTTGTCGCCCGGCACGACGATGCGCGCCATACCCTGCTTGTCGCCCATCGGTTGACCATCGCGGGCATACGCCAGCATGATCGGCGCGGCGCCAAACTCCGGGTCCAGCTCACCCCAGCCAAACGCGACCTGATAGCCATCGGCGGCCGTGACCATGACCGTGACGCGCAGCTTGGCGTTGTTGATGTCGGTCGGGAGCCTGGCGCCGCCCGCCGCATCGAAGAGGTTGACCAGGCGAGTCCCCGTGAAACTGCCGCTCTCGGAGCCCTGGCCCGCCAGGTACGAGACCTGGACTGTTTCTGCGGGTAGCGCCATCAGGTCGTCGCGTGT
>JAFAPL010000142.1 GCA_019247135.1 Chloroflexota bacterium
GCGATCGATCCTGCGTACGAGAGCACGCTCGCCTGGGCAGTTCGCGAGGCTGTCACGAATGTGGTCAAGCACAGCGGCGCGCGGAGATGCCGCATCGAGCTCCAGGTGACTGAGGGCTCGACCACGCTGCAGATCCGCGACGATGGACGGGGTGGCGCACACGGAAGCGACGGGACCGGTCTGCACGGACTCGCGGATCGCGTGCAAGCTTTGGGCGGCACGCTGGAGGCCCGTCGTAGTGCAGGCGGGTTCAGCGTACAGGTGCTCCTCGGCGCAGCGACGGCGCGTGCAACGAACGGAGCGCTGACCACGTGATTCGGGTGCTCCTGGCTGAGGACCAGCGGATGTTCCGCACCGCGGTCCGACGCTTGCTGGAGCTCGAAGACGATATCGACGTCATCGCCGAGGTTGGTCGGGGCGACGAGGTGGTTCCCACGGCGCTCCGGACCCGGCCCGACGTGGCGGTCGTGGACATCGAAATGCCAGGCCAGGACGGTATCAGCGCCGCACGCGAGCTGCGAGGGCGCCTGCCAAGCTGCCGAACGTTGATCCTGACGATGTATGGTCGCCCGGGGTTTATTCAACGGGCGATGGGTGACGGCATCTCCGGATTCATATTGAAAGACGCGCCAGTCGAAGTGCTGGCCGATTCGATCCGTCGCTGCGTCGCGGGCGAGAATGTCGTCGATCCCGAGCTCGCCGCTCGCGCGCTCAGAGCCGGAGCGAGCCCGCTTTCAAGAAGGGAGCAAGAGATGCTCGGCGCGTGCGCCGAGGGGCTGTCCACGACAGAGATGGCAACGCGGTTCTGGCTCAGCGAGGGGACAATCCGCAACCGCGTATCGGAGATTCTGGGCAAGCTCGGCGTGCGCACGCGCGCTGAAGCCGTCCAGCTTGCGAGAGACAACGGCTGGCTGTGAAGACCGAGAGGCACAGAAATTCGACGTCGGCCAACCGATCACTAAGGCGATCAATGCGCCGTAGCGAGTGCGGGCTGCGAACGCTGCACCCGCCACGCGACGACGACTAGCCAGATCATCCACACCACGTTGAGAACCTCGCCGAGCACGATTGCGTTGCCCATCGATTGCGAGAACCCTCAGAGCCGACGATCCAGCCCTGTACCAGGAAGACCAGGCCGGAGAGCCCCATCAGCAACGCGATCGGCCGAGGGACCCAGGCCACGCGCACAACCGCCGCCGCCAACAGGAGCAGCGCGAGGCCGAACGCGAAGGCCTGGTAGCTCCTCAGCCCCCATTCGATCCAGCGGACGACCTCGGCGCTCGCGAACCGCGCCGCCTTCTCGGCGTCTGGGGCGCTGACCCACGCGAGGTCGGCCTGCTTGTTGGCGACCCCATCGACTGCCTGAAGGGCGCCCTCGAGCGCCAAAGCCACCACCGCCAGAGCGGCGCCGAACCGACCCACCCATCTTGTTGTGCCGGCCTCAAAGTCGAGGGCGAAGGCCAGGGCGAGCAGCCCCGCAATCAAGAGCGCCATACACACGAACTGAGCGACGTGCACGGCCGTCCAGCTTCCGCTGCCCGCGTACGCGGCGAAGATCACGGGATGGTCATTCGCGGGTCCGCCCGTGTGCAACAGTGTGACCACGACGTACAGGACTTGCCCAGCAAGCAGCAGCGCGGCGGCTAGGCGCAGCAACGGGCTCAATGTGCTGCTGCGATCGTCTGCGTGCATCGTGTCGATACCTCGGGGATCTGGAGCGTCGCTCACCTGTTCGGGGTCTGCAGAACTCGGGCCTCATAATCGCATCACGCGGCTGGTCCCGTCGGCCCTGGATGATGAATTGGGAGTCGGCACAGCCTCACGTCGGCGCCACGGGCGAGCTCGCAGATGGCCCCAACACTCAGACCGGTGCGTCGTAGCTGCGCCACTAACCCGAGCAGGTCGGACAGTGCACCTCTCGGGGAGCGGCGAGCCCGCTGCCGAGGCGGAGCTAGCCGAAGCTCTGGGCTTCGACCTGGTCGCGGTCGATCGCGACGAGTTGAACGGCCACGCCCAGGCCTGGAGATGTGGACGACGCTGACGTGGGTGGCGGCGCGAACATCAAGGATCAGGGTGATACCCCACGTCGTGGCACTGCCCA
Source organism: Chloroflexota bacterium (assembly GCA_019247135.1). Next base: position 2,102 of record JAFAPL010000142.1, read on the forward strand.
ACCGACACCCGGCGCTGGTCGCGAAGATGGCCCAGACCCTAGATCGGCTGTCCGCCGGTCGGTTGATTCTCGCGCTCGGGGCGGGTGGGCCAATGAATGACGCGGGCATTCACGCCCTCGGCTTGAAGCTGTAGTCGCCCGCCGAGCGCGGTGAGGCGACAGCCGAAGAAATCGAAACCATCCGTGGCTTGTGGACCGAGCCGAGTTCTCCTACTGGGGCAAGTACTTTGCGGCGGAACGAGCCAGCATCCAGCCCAGGCCACAGGAGCCGATTCCGATCTGGCTCGGGGCCTACAAGCCGCGGATGCTGGATCTGACGGGCCGGTGCGCTGACGGCTGGATTCCATCGTTGTTTCTGCTCGAACGGAGTCGGCGTATCGCGCGCTCGATGACGTTCGTTTACAACCTGGCTGTCCTGGTCCACGACCACGGCGCGCCTCAGCCCGGCCGACTGGCGGTCCGCGGCGACCAGCAGGCAGAGAAGCTGGTGGAACTGTGTGGAACGTGTTGATGCGAGGACACGGTGGCGTCTGGAAGAGATACTGGCGAACGATCGCCGCAGCACTTGCGGGCGATTACTTTCAGATCTTCAATCGAGACGGTGCCTGGTGCGCCTCGACGAACGCGAGACCTTCATCACCATTGACGCGCATACGCTTGATGTGCTCGTTTTCGCGCAAACGCTTTTCAACGAGGTCTACTCATGCGGATCAGCACCGTCTGCCGATCGGAACGCTGAGCAGAGTTACGTCGGTTCAGAGTTCCCCTGTATGAGAGGCGTAGTGGGAGCATGAGCATGGAAGTGCCACCCTGTCAGGTGGTGAAATACAGGTACGGTTCCGCTACGAATGGCGCGCCCGGGCTACTCCATCGATGGCGCGTTGGCGGGGTCCACGCATTTCTTGGGCTCCGTCTCCCCTGGCCATCAGGCAACGGACTCCACCGGATAGTCCTCGTCCAGGAGGACGTTTTTAATCCGGTCGACACTCACTTGCGAGTTGTCGTAGTCGATGTGGACTTGTTTGGCGGCAATGTCGACATTCACAGTTCGCACGCCGGACATTGGGGTGAGCGCGTTAGTAATGGTCCGCTCACAGTGCTCGCAGGAAAATCGGGAGGCTTGAGAACAGTGGTTGCCCCGTTTGGGGGTCTCCAATGCGTTAGATGACGGCGATGGTGCCGAGCATGCCCGCGGCGTAGTGGCCGGGGACCTGGCAGCCGTACTCCAGCGTGCCTAGTCGGTCGAAGGTGTAGACGGGTCGGGCAGTTCCGCCGGCCGAAACGTCGACAGCATTGGGTTCGTCCATCATGTCCGAACTGCTCGACATCTCGGTCTCGAGCGTCTGTTATTCAGCCGGAGTTCCGACGAAGAACTCGTGTGGCAGCACACCCGAGTTCGTGATCTCGAACGCGACCGTCTCACCGACGCTCACGTTGAGACTTGTCCGGAGTAAAGCGCAGCGCATCAGTAGCCTCGACACGGATGGTGCGGCTGACCGGCCGCGAATCAGCGGCAACGACGCTCATAGAAGACGGTGTGGTCACGCTCTCGCGCGCAAAGAAGAGCGCCGCCGCTCCGATCGCCAGCGCCACAAGCGCAATGCCCACCAGGTACGCGTACTCGGATAAGCGCTCGCCCAACGATGGATGGAGGATCGCGTGTGCGCTCTCGGGCTGCTTGAAGCCGCGCACACGGAGCGCGTTGGTCACCACGCTGACGCTGGACATTGCCATCGCCGCGGCGGCGAGCACCAGATTCAGCAGCACGCCAAACAACGAATAGAGCACGCCCATCGCGACGGGAATCAGCACCACGTTGTAAGCAAAGGCCAGAACAACCCCTGCTTGATGATCGATACGGTCTTGCGTGAGAGCGCAATGGGTCACGATGCTGCGCAGAT
>JAFAPL010000935.1 GCA_019247135.1 Chloroflexota bacterium
TCCACCACGTCGCGGCCGGTACCGGACAGCTCGACTATCCGTTCTACCTCTCCCTTCTGCGCGACGTGCGAGTCCCGCTCGTCATACACGGGCTATCAGAAACTGAGGTTGCGTGGTCCCTCACGTTTCTGCGCGCAACGGTGAAAGACTCCGATCGTCGCCTTGTGCGAATGCGAGTAGGCTGAGTGCCCGGCTTTCACACTCGGAAAGACCGCAATCAACTATCTCGAAACCGGATCGGGAGTGCCATTCGGTTGACAGCTCGGAGGCGCCCCCTTCGAACGCGGCGTGCACAAGGGAGCACCACACCTGGGATCAGCCGGTGGCGGACGGAGAAGCGGCCGCGGAGGCGGAGAATGACGCCAGTGCGCACACCCCTTCGGTGAAGCCGCACTCGGGATAGGAACTCCAGCACACCCCTGGCTGCTGATGCAACGCTGTGTCGTTTTCATCACCTATAGACCACCGGCGGGTCGCGGGTCTCGTGGCCGTCTTCGTTTACGACATGGTGGGCTGGGACTTCGTCGCGGTCCACTTGTGGGGCATGGTTGCTGCCCGGACGTGTGACTTTCAGAATTATCTGTCGTAGTTCTGCAGGATTGGCCCCGCTGTGGCTCAGAACGCGCCGACGACCAGATGATTCCGCGCGCCCTCGACCAGCTCACGTGGACGTCAACAACCACCTAACTCGACATTGGACAACGAACTGGCCCAGGGAGTCGGAGGGTCTTCCGGTTTTGTGAGAAGCGTGTCAAGCTCGGCGTGTGTTGAAAACCGAAGAACAGGAGACGCTTATCCGTTTCCGGCGGGACGTCTACGACGGCCTGGGCCTGCGTCAGGATAGCTTGTTCGAACTGATGGATGCAGCCTTGACGACAACTCAGCGCAGCACGTTGGTGCGACTCAGCTTGACGGCCGGGTTCCGTCGATTGTGGTCGAGCACATGCGACGCGCTCTCGGATGGATCCATCGACGTGACCGCGCTGCGCGAGTTGTTCGCGCGAACGCTGGCCGACTCGGCTGTGGTCGATGGCCGTCCAGTGTGGGTGATCGACGGCACCAATTGGCCGCGCCCTGCCGCACGCGCCAGTGCCGACCGCACCTGGGAGTACCGGCCACTGCCCGGTTGGCCGCAAAACGGAGTGGTGCCAGCCTGGGCGTACCAATGGCTGGTGACCGCCCCGGACGTGGCTGGCAGCTGGGTGCTGCCGTTGGACGTGCAACGTCGTGGACCGACGGCCAAGTCGGCGACAGAGGTGGCGCTCGAGCAAATCGCCACCGTGCGAAAAGCGCAACCAGCCGGTGCCCCTCGTCCAGTGGTTACCCTCGACAGTGGCTACGACCTGGAGACCTTGGCCGTCGCCGATGCGGACGCTGACCTGTTGGTGCGCTTGGCCCAGAAGCGCGTGGTGTATCGAACTCCCGAACAGCATCTCGGCCGAGGTCGGCCACGGCTGCATGGTGAGCCGTTTCGGTTGGCGGACGAAGCCACCTATGGCCAGCCGCAGCACTCGAGTCAACTGGACCACCCAGCGTACGGCGTCGTCACAATCGACGTCTGGACCGAGCTGCATGTGAGCGGCGCGCCAGATGCTCCCTTCAGCGTGATCCGCGTCCAGGTCGAGCGGCTGCCGAATAAGAAGTTGCCACCTCGGCCCCTTTGGCTGGCCTGGATCGGTGGTCCGCTGCCGGCTGACCTGAGCATCGTATGGCGCTGGTACTTGCGGCGCTTCACGGTGGAGCATGCCTTCCGCTTCTTCAAACAGACCCTCGGCTGGACCACCGTTCGTCCGCGTCACCCGGAGGCAGCCGATCGCTGGACCTGGCTGATTGCCGCTGCCTGCTGGCAGTTGTGGTTGGCTCGACCACTCATGAGCGAGGTCCGACTGCCCTGGGAGCATCCGCGACCAGACGGATTGATTACTCCAGGTCAAGTCCATCGCAACTTCACGGGAATTTTGGTCCGCGTGAGTACTCCGGCTCGTGCACCTCGCAGACGCGGAAAATCGCCTGGACGTCAGAAAGGAGCCCGTCTCACCCCTCCATTCCACTATCAAGTCGCCCGGCGCGGTCCACCACGCGCCGCATAAACCCTCAATTTCTCACAATTTCTTGTCCAAACTTCAACGCTATCTAAGCGAGCGGAGCTTCGACGGGTACGTGTTTCAGGCGATCGAGGCCAAAGCTCGCGGCTTCAAGGCAATCCTTCGGCGGTCAGTCACGGTCCGGGTCGTCGAAGACGTCGACGACGTGGTGCTTTCTGCTGCCGAAGCAAGAGCGCTGGTGGCCTGCGATCCGAATGTACTCAGGCGCGTCAAACTCCAGAGTCAAATCGTCAGGCTCGAGGCGCTGCGCGCTGCACATCTCGACCGACAGGTACAGGCCCGCTGGGAACTCAAGCGTTTACCACAGAGGATTGCCGAGCTCGAGTCGCGCCGTGGCTCCATCAGGCTGGATGTGATGCACCGGGACGCGCACGCCGCGACGACTATCTCAGACAATGCCTTTGCGGTTACAATCGACGGGAACGTATTTACAGAACGGCACGTAGCCGCACACGCCCTCGCGTCGGCGATCGCACGAGCAGCCGATGCGCTCATGGGGAATGTGAGCGGACCCGGAGGCGGGAGCGCAGTGCCGATCGCGCTATATCGCGGCTTTTCCGTGGCAGTCCGTCCCGGTGTTGTGGGAACTGTTCGCCTCGGGCTC
>JAFAPL010000430.1 GCA_019247135.1 Chloroflexota bacterium
TCGCGCGTGGCGATCACCAGGTGCGCCTGAGCCGGCAGGTGCTCCACCAGGAAGCCCACCGCCGCGTGAATCGCTGGGGCATCGAGGACGTGGTAGTCGTCGAGGACGAGGACGACGTCCGTGGAGAGGGCCGCCAGATCGTTGAGCAGCGCCGTCAGCGCCGATTCGGCGGGCGGGGCTGACGAGGCCCGCAACAGCCCCGGGGCCCTGCGCCGAGTCCCTGCGCCGAGTCCCGGCGCGACCTGCTGCAGCGCGGCGGCGACGTAGGTCAGGAAACGCTGAGGATCGCCGTCGCCCGCGTCGAGCGCCAGCCAGGCGACTAAGCGCTCGCAGCCAGCCGCCCAGTCGCGGAGCAGCGTGGTCTTGCCGAAGCCGGCCGGCGCGGAGACGAGGGTCAGATGGCGGCCCTCAGCCACACTCTGGTCGAGCCCGCGATCAGCCGAGGACGCACGACGCCGCCTGGCCGCGCCGGTGGCAGGCCGAGCTTGGTGGCCAGGAGCAGCAGGGGCATCGCCGACCCCGAGGCCCGCCGGGCAGCCGGATCCCGCGCGGGCCCTCGTGGCAGACGCGGCGCCGGCACGCGACGGGCGGGGTGAGCCATGGTCCTCAAAGTATCCCTTGCTGAGCTGCGGGTGGTGCCTGCATGGGCTGCCTCGGGCGCAGCAAGACCGCCAGCAGCGCGGTGCTAAGGAGGCTGATGACAGAAGCCGGCGACACCTATTCGGGTCGTACTGTCAGAACTGGCGCGTTTCGCGGCGGGCTGCCTACAAGGCTGGCGGCTTCGATCGCCCTCGCTCTGCTCGACATCTGCTCGCACGCCCTCATTAGCGGCAAACTTGCCACCTCGGCTGGCGCCAGCTTCGATCCGAGCCAACAACCACTCGCGTGACATGAAGCACCCCACTGAACCAGGCTCTACGGAATCTATGTTCCGCAGTCTCACGCGGTGGTTCTCGACTTGGGATGCGGGCTCGATCCTCGGCCGGCCCGCTGCAACCTCCCGACCAGCGCCGACTGGTACGACATCGACTTCGCAGTCGTCGCGGAAGCGCTTACTGCCACGCATCTCGTCGCATATCGTCAATTCGCCTTCAACGCCTACACCGCGATCGACCTGTGGGCGGCGAGCCTCTTCGTCGCTCGCGGGGAGTTCTTTGTGATCCAACTCTCCGGCGCAGGCATTCACGAACCGCACGAACCCGCGCGCTGGGAGCCCGCCTGAGCCTGATCTAGCGAGGTTCCCACAAGCATATCGCGCCATGGCTCGGCTGTGCGCCCACAGTAACCTGATCTGCCGACATACCAACTGGGTGCTCCACGACTCCTCGTGAGGGTTTAGTGCGACTTCCGCACGCGGCTGCGCCATGGCTCGACGCTGTGGCCTACTCTTGCACGCATCTCGGCTGCACCCCTCGTTCGATCGGCCGGCGTTAGCTATCGCTGCGGTGACGGAACTCATGGACCGGCGCGGGAATCGGCTCTTTCGGGTCAGCAGTCACCTTCGGCGGCAGATCGACCACTCGAGCGCGCGGCGCATAGACTCTCAGGCGTCGATGTCGGAGCCACGTCTGCGCATTCCGCTCGAGCCGGTCGACTCGTTGACAGTGACCACCCTGGTCGACAACGTCTTCGACACGTTCATGCCTAACCAGGGCCCCGCGCAGCGGATCTCGCCTGTCTCGGGACCTCGGCGCACGCTGCCCAGCACAACGATGGTCGATGGCCTGGTTCCCGACCAGTTGATTGCGGAGCACGGCCTGTCCCTCATGTTGACGGTGACGAAGAATGACCGGATTCACCGCTTCGTGTTCGACACCGGAGTCAGCCCTGACGGCATGCTCGCCAACATGGATCGACTCCAGATCGACCCACGCGATATCGAAGCGATCGTGTGCAGCCACGGGCATTTCGACCACACCGGCGGCCTGGATGGCCTGGTGCGCCGAATGGGAACGGTCAACCTGCCGATCCTGCTCCACCCGGACTTCTGGAATAGACGCCGCATTCGTATCGGCAATTACGAGCCGCGCGAGATTCCGACCACCAGTCGCGGCGCGCTGGAGGGCGCCGGATTCACCATCATCGAGGAGCGCCAGCCGAGCTTCCTGTTCGACAACTCGGTCCTGATCACGGGCGAGGTCAATCGAACCACCGACTACGAACCTGGTTTTCCGCCGCAAGAGGCCTGGCGGAACGATCACTGGGAGCCGGATCCGATGGTGCTTGATGATCAGGCCATTGTGGTCAATGTACACGATCGTGGACTGGTCGTCTTCACCGGCTGTGGCCATGCCGGGATTGTCAATATCGCGCGTTACGTCCTCGACCTCACGGGTGAATCCAGCGTGTACGGCCTGTTCGGAGGCTTTCATCTGAACGGACCGATGTTCGAGCCGCTCATTGCGAGAGTCTGTACCGACCTGGCAGCGATGCGTCCTGGACTTGTGGTGCCCGCACACTGCACCGGCTGGCGCGCGAACCACGCGATGGCGCGCACCTTTGGCGATGCGTACGTGCCCGATTGTGTGGGCACAACGTTCATGCTTTAGCTGTTGGTGGCTTGCCGCAGGTGAACCCGTGGTATGTGGAGTTGCCATGGTGAGTCGACCCGGGTTGCGCGTTCCTGGTGTGATTTCCCCGGACGGGTGCGGCGACTCCTATCTGACGCGCTGTGCGATCGCGGGGTGTCAGCGTGCGAGAACTGGCCGAAGTTTCTGGAGTGTCGTCGAGCTCCGTGTTGGAACTGGAAGCACTCCGTGGTCCTGCGGATCCTGAGAGTGCGCGTGGCGCAGCTAACGTTGCCGAGGTAAGCAGGCCGATTCGCGAGACCGGCCGTCGGCCGATCCGGTCATTACATTGGACCGCGGCGCCCGGACCGGGTATCAGGGCGGCCTGCGTTTCGCGTCCGCGTTGAGCGGCTGACCAGGTACGACTGCCCTCGAGCATCAAGCCGCGCGGAGCGGCCCGGCTGAGTCCGCCACGGCCGCCACAGCAGCGCCATCCGTCCCGACTGACTACACGCCGACGATCAAGGGCTGGTCGAACGGCAAAGTTGCTCTTCGCGCGCTGGTCGCCGTTCGCGTGCTGGTGCTCTTTTGTGCATTCTCAATCCTGATCATTGCCGTGTTGCCGCGCTTCGAGACCTGGACCGACCCCGGCCGCTGGGCACCGAGAAGCGCGCCCCCGAGCTGTATCAGATGCTTCGCGAGGTTGCGCACGCAACCTGGCAGCCGATGCCACGCCGCCTGTATCTCTTCAACGAGATCAACGCGTGGGTGGCCGACCGCGGCTTGTTTATGGGACGAGCGATGGGCATTGGCGGGAGGGCGGGATCTACGTGCTCGACGAGCCGACCAGCGGCTTGCACCTGGCGGTGATCGCGCACGCCGACCGGATCATCGACCTGGGTCCTGGCGCCGGCCACGACGGCGGTCGCGTTGTCTTGCAGGGACTGCCACGCGACCTGGTCGCCAGCGATACGTTCAGCGGCCGCCATCTCGCCGAATACGTCGGCGGCGCCGAGGCGCTCGTCGCCAGCTAGCCGCGTTCAGAGGCCCGTTTGAGCCGCTGCAGTGAGTCTTCTACGCTCGCGGTCATCGCTCGGCCACCGAACCTTTTGAGACACCAACCCCACCAACCTGGTGGGAATATGAAGTCTCAGCCGTACTGGACGCGACAGGTCGTCGCATTGATGGCAGCGCACGCAACATGGGTCTTCTGTTGCAGTCCGAACGGAAACAGCACGTGCAGGCCGATCTGGAGTTTTTGGGCATCCACCGCTTCGACGCGGAACGTGAATCGCCAGGTGCGGCCGAGCGCCTTGCCAGCGAAGTAAACAATCTGACCTGGTCTCGCCGGACCGGTGGGCTCAGTACGTTCTACGTGGACGTCGGCCCATTCAGAATAACGCTCCCATTCGACGAGGTTTCTCCAGACCACCTCGACCGGCGCTGCAACCACTGCCGACGGACACACACTCAGGCCCATGGTGTGGATGGTCTCTCGGAATTACGCGGCCCCAAGTGCTTGCTGGTACTCGGCGCGAGCTTTGTCGCCGCCATTCTTGCGCCAATCACTGATGAGACCATCGAGGTCGCCCAGCTGCGCCCGGCCGACGACGATGTCTGCTATGCCGTCGCCGATTGCCTGATCCAGTAGCACCTGCTGCCCGGCGTAGGTGGCCGAATAGTATCCGAGCGTCGGATCGGTGATCGCGACGTCTGCCATCGCCTTCTCGTCGGTCTGAATATCGGTCGCGTAGTCGACCGAGCGATGCGAGTCGTACAGGACTTGCGGATTGTTGGTGATGTACTTCCAGGTGCTGAGCACCTCGGCTTTGCCCTTGTCCGTCAGAGACGGGACGCCCTGCGCGTCGCGTGTGAAATGCACGCCCTCCACTCCGTAGTTGAGCAGGACCCACTCCTGGCTACCGAATGGAGACGCAATGTAGTTGAGGGCTCGCAACACCAGCTTCACACGTTCGTCGCTGGCCTTCTTGAGATAGCTGATCCCAAAGTTGCTCGGTCCCGTGTGATAGATCGGTTTGGTTTTTCCGTCCGCGGAAAACGGATGGATCACGCGCAATCGCGCGGCGGGATTTTCCGTGGCCAGCAGCGGCCACTGAGCGATCAGCGCTCCGAAGGAGTGCGACGCGACGACTGCCTGTCCGCCGCGCAGCGCCGTCGAGAGCGTGGTCCCGTTCAGCGTGCGTGTGTCCGGATGCCACACTCCCAGCGACCACAACTCGCGTGCGAACGCGACGGCGGCTTTGAACTCCTCCGTTTCGTAGTCTTTGATCAGCTGACCGGCGGAATCCAGACGCCAGTTGTTGGGAGCGCCGAAGATCATCAGCAGCGGCGACTGACTGCCCAGGCCGAAGGAAGTGCCGGTGTTCGCCGCGGCGAGCCCGAAGCGGTTCTGCTGCGCGTTCGTCAGCGCGACGAGAAACTTCTTGAACTCGTCAGCGGACGTGGGTTGCGTGAGCTGCGCCTGGTCCACCAGATCCTGCCGCACCAGGAACGCGTTCAAGAAGGGCGCGCGCGGGACTGGGACGCCGTAAATAGCACCGTTCACGACGGTCTCTGCCCAACACGGCGTCGGGATATTGGCCAGGTTCGGATACGCTTTGACCGCGTCCCCGCCGAGATAGGCCGTCAGGTCGCCGCACTGCGTCTGCAAGAAAGCCGGCAAATTCGGGATGAACTTCTGCGGCGGGTTATAGATCGTATCCGGCAAGTCGCCGCCGGCGATCGTCGTGCTCAAGCCGTTCCGATAATCCGCCGATCCGTAGAGTCGCTGTCGAACTGTAAGCCCCATGTCCTGGTTAACGGCTTGCCACGCGGAGTTCTGTTCGAGCGGGACGATCGAACCCTGGATCAAGTTCGTCATCAACGTCACGGCGTCGCCGTTGCCAGGTTTTTCCCGAGCTTGGACCGAGTGAAACGGTGTCTGCGGAAAGGCGAAGAAACCAGCGTCGACACCATCAGCGCGCGGCGGCAGGTCGGGCTTCGGCCCACCCTGGACCGGAACATAGGCCGGCAGCGATACCTTGCTCGATCTCGCGGCGCCGGCTGACGTGGTCGACGCTGGCGCGTTGCCCGCTTTCGGCGCGAGGCTGCACGCGACCGCCAGCGGTAGCAGCACGGCCCCTGTTCCAACGCGGCTGATTCGCGCCAGAAGCGCGCGCCTGCTGACCATTGTCATCGCCCTGAGTCCCCTCGAGCCGCGATTCTACACCGGGTACTATTGTCTGCTGGTCGCGAGGAGAAACACTTTGGAGAGCTACGAAGTTGCGATTGTGGGCGGCGGACCAGTCGGAGTCGGACTCGCAATAGAGCTCGCGCGGCGCGGCATCTCGTGTGTGGTGATCGAGCGCCATCTCCAGCCGCAACGTATCCCCAAAGGCCAGAACCTCACGAATCGCACGCTCGAGCACTTCTACTTCTGGGGTTGCGTCGACGAATTGCGCGCCGCGCGCCTCATGCCGGCTGACTATCCCATCGGTGGCGTCACTGTCTACGGCAATTTGACGAGCCCGTACTTCCACTCCGGACAGGCGTTCGGCGGGCGCGGCGCCGCCGTGCGGGATTTCTACTTTCAAGAGAACGAGCGCCTGCCGCAATACTGTACGGAGGCAGTCTTGCGCGCGCGCCTGGAGCAACTTCCGTCAGCAACGGCATTGTTCGGCTGGACGGCCACGCGCGTCGAACAGGATGACGCTGGCGCCAGCGTGACGATCGTCCCGTCGCGCGAGAACGTCGCACCGTTTTACAGCTGGTCGGCCGACACGGACCAACAACGCAATCAGGACGTCGCCGGCCGACTCCTGCGCGCCCAGTACGTCGTGGGGTGCGACGGCGGCAAATCGCTCGTGCGCCACAGCATGGGTATCGACCGTGGCGGACAGGATTTCGACCAGCGCATGGTCCTCGCCGTCTTCCGTTCCAGGGAATTGCACGCGTTCCTCGACCGGTTTCCTCTAGCGACGACATACCGCGTGATGACGCCACAACTGAACGGCTATTGGCAGTTCTTCGGCCGGATTGACGTGGGAGAAGGGTTCTTTTTTCACGCCCCGATTCCACCAGATGCCACTCCGGAGAACTTCGACGTCCTCCGTTTGCTACACGACGCGGCGGGCTTCGAGTTTCGGGCGGAGTTCGATCACATTGGATTCTGGGATCTCCGTATCATGCTGGCCAGCCAGTACCGAGTGGGTCGCATGTTCATCGCCGGTGACGCCTGCCACCAGCATCCTCCCTATGGCGGGTTCGGACTGAACACCGGCCTGGAGGACGCCGTGAACCTTGGCTGGAAGCTCGCCGGACGCCTGCGTGGTTGGGGTGGCGAAGCGCTGCTGGACTCGTACGAGACGGAACGACGTCCGATATTCAAGGAAACAGGCGACGCGATGATCGCCGGAGGCATCGAGGAGGACCGCGCCTGGCTCGCGCGATACAGTCCAGACAAGGATCGCGTCGAATTCGAACGAGCGTGGGCGGAGTACGGCGAGGTGTCCAGGACGCGCCGCCAGAGCTACGAGCCGCACTACGAAGGATCGTCGGTCGTCATGGGACCGGTCGACGGCGTGTGCAGTATTCATGGTCGCATGTCCTTCCGCGCCGAAGCCGGACACCACCTGGCGCCGCGTCAGCTGAGTAGCGGTCGCAATGTCTTCGAAGAACTGGCCAGCGGATTCACGCTGGTCGCGCTGGACGCCGATGGCACGGCCGTTCGGTCACTCCAAGCAGCGGCCGACCAGACACACGTGCCATTGGAGACGATCTGCGACACGTATGCGCAGGGGCGTGAGCGCTACGAGGCGCACCTGGTGCTGGTGCGGCCGGACCAGTACGTCGTGTGGGCGGCTGATCGGGCGCCCGATGACGCGGTCGCGCTCATGCGGCGAGTCTCGGGACAATAGGTGATACTGCTTCCACCCCTCGCCTGGGGGGTGGGAGCAGCACCTTGCCGCGGGGGTTGTAGACGTACGACCAGTCTCCCGCGTAGCCGAGGATCTGAAGTGGCGCGAGCGGGCGCAGCGTCATGAACTGCTCGCTGTTGTTCGTCTGGCTGAGACCGCAGAGCGGTAGTCTGGAGCGTCACGGCCCATTGGGGTGTCTGCACGGCCTCAACTCCGGGCGCGCCGACGCTTCATTTCTCACGCCACGCCGTGACCCGATCGCCGCTCGCCGCGCAGCCCTTCGCTATCTCAAGTGCCGCTCCCGACCTCGTTGACCGCGTCATTCAGGAACGACTCGTCGACGTACGCGGAGACCTCGAGCGCCGCCTGCCCCTGCTCTACCCGCTCGGCGATGAACTCCCGCCGCATATCCTGGAGCGTCTGAACATCGAGCCCGAGATTTGGATCGAATTCGTATGGGTCCATCGCTGTGAGCGTCTCCACCGGAGTGTCGGTGTACGTGGAATAAGCCGCCAGGTGCTCCGGTGCGAAGTAGCCGTCACTCTGAATGTCGGATGCGTGGGATTTCCTGAGACTCCGGCTCGGTCAACTTGAGGGCTTGGGCGCCACAGCGTAGATTGTGCCGAAGGGCACGAACGATGAAGATGCGATGTGTGGTGACGGGTCACGCTGGCCAAGGACGCTCCGTGTTCACCGCCGACGAGCCACTGGACCCGCTTACGATTTCGCTAGCGCCGGGTATCGAGTTTTACCGAATCTGGGGCGCGGACCAGATTCCAGCCGTTCCCAATCAAGCGTCCGTTCCAGACTCAGCTGCGTTCTTTCCAGCAGAGGGCGGCTTTCGTGTGCACGTGACCACGTTCCCAGTAGAGCCGGCGGCACCACCCTCGAATCTTGACATGTCGAGCGCAGTGAGCGAGGCCGAGCAGAAGTTACCCGGGCTGTTGGGCCATATGGAGCCCGAGAACCCCGGCATGCACACCACCAGGAGTGTCGACGTGGATATTGTCCTGTCAGGTGAACTGGTGCTGGAACTCGACGATGGTGTCGAAACTCTCCTGCGCACGGGCGACATCGTCGTGCAGAACGGCACGCGCCATCGCTGGCACAATCGCGGACGCGTTCCCGCGACGTTAGTGGCATTCCTGGTCGGTGCTGGTGGGCGGGAGGGCTAAGGGCGCATCGGCGAGGCCGAGGTCTCGCCGGCGTGCAGGGGGGTGTTCATGTAGATCCTGGTAGCAACGGAACCCAGGGCTCGGCGGCTGCCCGCCAGAGCGTGGTTCCGATAGCATCTGGGCACTTGGAGGCCGGCGCGATACCGCGAAGCGATGCCAGGGCGGGCGTGCGGCCGCTGCGTAGTAGCCCGCAGAAATGAACTTGTGGCATGTCTACCGAAGACAACAAGGCCGTGTTCCGCCGTTGGTGCGAGGTCATCAGTCAGAACCGGCTGGACCGTGTGGAGGAGATCATTGCCTCGGACGAGGTCGACCATGCCCTGCCGCCAGGCGTCCCGCCCGGCTTGGACGGCCTCAAGCAGATCTTCACGCTGTTGCACACCGCCTTCCCCGATCTGCAGATTGAGATCGAGGACCTGATCGCCGAAGGCGACAAGGTGGTGGGGCGCGTGACGGCGCGCGGCACCCACGAGGGCGAGTTCATGGGCATCGCCCCGACGGGCAAGCGGGTGAGCTTCACCGCCATCGACATAGTCCGCATCGCCGGCGGCCAGATCGCTGAGCGCTGGTCCCAGGCAGATAACCTTGCTCTCTTGCAGCAGCTCGGGCCCGTTCCAGCACCGGGGCAGACGGCCGCCACGCGGTAATAGCGGAACCAGTCAACTTACGATCGTCGGCAGAGGCTTTGAGGGGCTAAGGCCTTTTCACCGAACGCGCACCCGAGTCCGCCGCGTCTGGATCAACGTGTACGGCCACACGTCGGCCGAGGAGTTCGCCGCTTTCTACACGGATAGCGAGTCACAGGACGAGGACGAGCAATTGGGGGCGACACCCGCCGCCAATTTCGGGAGGAGTGCGCATGTCGAGATGGCTGCGGATGCCGCGTGGCGGCCCTGAGATTGAGGTCGGCATCGCCGTACCGATCGGTGTCTGTGCCCATCGCCGCGGCGGTGGCGCTGCTGGTGGGTGCGGGACCAGTTCCCGAAGACGACAAGCCCCGCGCGTGCGCGTTCGAGGTGATTGCCTGGTCGTCCGCCACACTGAACATACCGGGTTGGTTGAACGCTCGTATGCGCCGCGATGACATCGCAAAGTGAGTCCTGACGCTGCTGCGGAAGCGGGCATGTGCTCGATGACGCGCAGCGCAGAGTGAGCACATGCCGCTCCGTCGCCAAACCAGCCGTCTGATTGTCTTGGACCCGACTGGGCGCGTGCTGTTGTTAGGCTGCGTCGTGCGAACCAGGAACGGACGGTCTGGGTGACGCGGGGCGGGGGCCAAGAGCCACGGGAGGACGAGGTGGCCGTGGGCGGCCGATACCCTCGGCCGCCAACCCCTCTTGCACGGCTGCGAGCGTCGCGGCCGCGTCTTCGGGAGTTAGGTACAGCAGTAGATTGGTACCTCGCTCACCGCGTCTGGCCCAGGGAGCGTCCAAGGCGGCGGACCACGTCGTCCCGGACCTTGGAAGCGGTGATCGCGGCCGGCAGCTTCCGCAGCATTGAGGTGTAGCCCGGGAACCGCGTCGGATCGCGCCCCTTACTGCCCAAGTAGGCGAGCAGGGCGCGGGCGTGGTCCGCGGACCACGCCCAGAGCTCGACGCCATGAACCAGCCAGCGATAGTAGGCATCCTGCGGCCACTGGAGCTGATGACTGCCGACCAGATGGCATTCGGGACAGCGGACTACACCCAAGCGTCGATGCGGAGCTGGGGCGGACGTCCTCGGCGGGTCCCAGCCGAGGATGGAAGGGTATTTCTCCTCGACCCACCAGCCGCCCCAATCGTGCAGGGGTCGCCCGCCGGTGTCGGGCCGTCCGCGGCTTTGCGGATGGAAGGCGAAGGGCGCGTCGAACAGGGCCGGGCCGCCGCAGCGGGGGCATCGGATCGTCACCAGCCGCGGCAGGCGCGGGTCGCCCCTCCGGACCGAAGCGATGGGCTGCTCAGAGCGGCGCGGCCGCTGGCGATTGCCCGGCATGCATCGCCAGTATCGCGCAGGACCAGCACATCGCATCAACCAGGGCAAGACTGGCAAGCATTGCCTGGTGCCGTTCCCGTCCACCTTCACGGAAAGCCTCGCTCGGCGTCACGATCGGCTCCGACGATCGGAACCTACGGCGAAAGCCTCGCTCGCCGTCTCCCACGGTCGCCCCCACATCGGCGCATCCTCGACCAGGCGACGGCTGCGCTCGCGTCGCCGCCGCATCGCGGCTCACCGGTGGACAGACCACGTGTTCGATCAGCCGCCGTGCCGCACTACGGCCTCGTTCGGACTCAAGCCTACCTGCTCGCGGCGATCGCAGCGTCTCCGTGGGCCAGACCAGTCGGGGCGTGCGTGGGGGGCGCCGGCCGACACCAAACAGGCCTCGCGGCGGGCCGCCCGGCAGCCAGTACCCGCGGGGAACGCGAACAGCCGCGAGGGCCACCACTCGCGTTATCCATAAGGGTGTTCCTCTTGCATCACAGACGGAGCTGCATCAACGGAGCCCGGGTTCGTGACGAAGCCGACCACCTGAAACCACGGTGGATCGGGGAACGGGTTCCGCTCAATCCGCATCCCGAGCTTCTCGATCACTCGGATTGACGCCGTGTTGTCGTAGCTGGTCATGGCGACGATGCGGCCTACGTGGAGCACCCTGAA
>JAFAPL010000955.1 GCA_019247135.1 Chloroflexota bacterium
GTCCGCAACGACGAGTGTAGAGACGTCGGTGCCAACGGCTGGTGCACCTGCGTTGGTTGACGCTGCTACGGTGAATCCAACAGCGCCGCCCACGGAGGCTCCGACCGCGCTGCCGACGACTGCGCCTACCGTCGCGCCCACGCAGCCTCCGACTGGGGTGCCAACGAATCCTCCGACGGTGGCGCCGACCCAAGCGCCGACGGCGGCGCCGACTACCGCGCCGACCCTGGCGCCCACCGAACCGCCTACCCTGGCGCCCACGGAGCCCCCGACTGTGGCGCCCACCGAGCCGCCGACCGCGGCGCCTGCGCCAGCTCCGACCGGGAATGACGCGGCGGCGACAGACGACGAGGCGCCGCCCCCGCCCCCGCCTGCACCTGTACCGGCACCCGCCGTGGCCCAACCTGCTGTGCCCGCACCCGCGCCGCGCGCGCCGACCCCGACGCCCGTGCCGCGGCCTGCCGCACCTGTCAGTCGTCCGCCGGCGGCTCCGCCTGTCGCGCCCGCCGCGCCGCCTACCCCCACCAAGGTTCCGTTCCACCCGCCTGGCGGGTGATCAGCTAGCCGTCGGCCAGTCAGCTACCAGCGCGACCAGCCGACGTGAGGCTGGACTGTTCGCACGCCGGGGGCCTGCTGATCGGCCTCCCACACGGCCCAGGGGCGCAGACCAGTTTCATACATCGACTGGATCACCTGATGGTCTTTGAAGGTGTCCATAGGTGCCCAGAACCCCTCATGCTGGTAGGCCAGCAACTGGCCCTCGGAAATGAGGCGACTGAACGGCTGCGCAACGAGGTCTTCGCCCGCCCTGAGATAGTCGAAGATGTCGCGGCGGAACACAAAGTAGCCACCGTTGATCCAGATGCTGGCCTCGCTGACGTGGTCTATGCTCGAGACCTGCTGATCAGTGTCGAGCGAGACCACATGGAACGTGTATCGCGGGCGCACGCTCAGGAACGTGGCAGCTTTTCGCCGACTCGTGACCTGTTCGATCATCTCCGGCAAAGGCGCATCCGTCAGCACGTCGGCGTAGTTCGCCAGGAAGTATTCGTCATCGCCGATGTAGCGCTGGACGGCCTTGAGCCGCTCGCCGATGTTGGCGTGAAGTCCCGTCTCGACGAACGTGATCCGCCAGTCCTCGATATCGTTGTGCAGCACCTCGATTGTGCGGCCGCCATTGCTCAGGACAAAGTCGTCGCGGATGGCGTCTCGATACTCGAGGAAGTACTCCTTGATGAGTTGGCCCTTGTAGCCCAGGCACAGCACGAATTCCGTGTGCCCGTAGCTGGCGTAGTACTTCATGATGTGAAACAGGATCGGCCGATCGCCCACGAGGATCATCGGCTTGGGCGTGTCCTGCACGTTGTCACGGATGCGCAGGCCCATCCCGCCGCAGAACAGCACGACTTTCATGAGCCGTCCGTCGCAGGTCCCACGATGCCTTGCGGGCGCACCAGCTCGCCACCTGACTTGGGGCTTGCAGCTGCCCGGCTGAGGCCAGCCGTTCGTGATTGCTCCACAATGCTGCTTGCGCTGCTTCTTTCCACTTTCACGGCAGCTCGACCACGAACGCGGTTCAGGACTACGCCGACCACGGCAGCGCCCGCGTCAGCAAGGGTGGCGAGCGCTGGCTCGACGGTTCGTGTGCGCGCGCGTCTGGTGTCCAGCACGACCAGGGCTCCGTCGCTGCGCGCGACAAGCGACGCAGCTTCAGCACAGCCGAGCACCGCTGGAGTATCGAGGATCAACACATCACACCCGCCACGCAGCTGCTCGAGTACCTCGGGAAGACGCTTCGACAGCAACAGCCCGGCCGGCTCCGCCGCCCGAAGCCCGGCTGTGCCGGCAACTAGCAGGCGCACATTCTCGAGACAGGTTGGCACGAGCATGTCCCTGGCGTCCTGTCCACGACCCCTCAACAGCGCAGCCAGGCCAGATTGATCTTTGACCTTGAAGAGGCTTGCCTGGGCAGGTTGAGCGAGGTCCGCATCGACCAGGGTTACCACGCGGCCTGTCTGGCCCAGTGCGGCCGCAAGGTTGGCCGCCACGGCGCTCTTGCCCTCACCATCGACCGCACTCGTCACGGCGATGGTGCATGCGCCGCCCTGCACTTCGGGCATCGAAGCAACCACATTGCTGCGCAGCGCCGAAAAGCTATTGACTACGGCTCTGTCGGTCGGATTACACACGACGAGATCAGAACGCGATTGCGGAATACTGGCGAATGTCGGGAGCTGCAGTGAGCCCAACACGTCGGACGGATCCCGAAGGCGATCGTCGAAACGGTCGGCGAGCCACGCGATGGCGAGCGCCGCGAACACGCCGAACAGGGCGGCCATGGCGACGCTCAGCAATCGATTGGGTCGAACCGGCGTCGTGGGGACCGTTGCAGGATCGACGACGGTCAGCTCGTTCCCGCTGCGTGCGGCCGCGAGCTGCAGATCTTGCAAGCCGCGGCTCGCGGCGGTCTGACTTGCCTGGACCTGAGCTACCTGGTCCTGCAGGCGGCTGATCTGCGCGTCGCGTTCGGGCGAGGCCGGCTGGGTGCGCAAACCGTCGAGCTGTTGGTTGAGGTTGTCCTGATCACTCTGGAGCTGTGTGACCAGTCCAACCAGGTTGCTCTGCGTAGATGCGGCCCGGGCCGCCGCGCCCTCGGCCTGCTGGCCGATGAACACTTGCGCGACGGTGGTGGCCATCTGCGCGGCGACGCTCGGATCGGTGGCCTGGACCGAAACCCGCAGCAAGGCGGTATTCGTCAGTCGGCGCGCCTGGACCATATTGCTGAGCGTGGTCGGGGACGTGTCCGTGAGGCCGACTGATTGGGCAGCCACGGTGAGCACCGGATTGGCGCGTATCTGCTCGGCGTAGGACTCGGCCAACGCCTGGGCCGTCTGCATGTCGGCGCCCCCGGCTCCAGAGCTGGGTGGATTCACGGCGATCGTCTCGGTCGCCTCATACACCGACGGGATGTACTGGAGGATGAACCAGGCGCCCAGGCCGGCGACCACGGGACAGAGCACCAGCAAGTACCACCAGCGTCTCGCCACGGAAGCTAACCCGCGATTAGTCAAGAGATCGAGCCTGCAACACCGTCGATAACGTCACACTTCAAAAACCTCGCACGCGGGCCATTCGTTACGCGAGCCAACGACTCAGATGATAGCGGCTATGCGTGAACACAGCCGACAGCGGGGCGACCTGAGCGGAACAGACTGTACGCAACCGGCACGGATACCGTCCAGCAAAGAGCGCCCCGAGACATGTCCCGCTCGAAGTGTCTTGGGCGTGGTGGATTTTTCGTTACGAAACTGGCGTGGGCCCGCCCGGCGAGCTGAGATCGTTGCCGACGCGCGATGCCCGGCTGTATTCTCGGCACTACTGCTTGTCGAGCGTGCATGGCCCTGACGGCACGCTCGATGGCATTGGTGAATGCGTGCGATCTTTGCTCTGGTGTCTTGATCTGACCCTCCCGTGCCTTTCCTAGACGCACGCCGCATCCCAGACGGTGCGACGCTGGAAACCGATGTCTGCATCGTCGGCGCTGGTGCGGCTGGCTGCACCCTGGCGCGAGAGCTTGCAGGCCAGGATTTCAAGGTCTTTCTGATCGAAAGTGGGGGAATTCGATATGACGGCCGTATCCAGGCCCTCGCGAAAGGCGAGCTCGCCAGTGATTTCGGTTTCCCACTCGACGACACGCGGGTGCGCGGCTTTGGCGGCACGACGGCGATCTGGATGGGCGCATGCCGTCCCCTCGACGCTTACGACTTCGAGCCGCATGACTGGGTGCCGTACAGCGGTTGGCCTTTCGGCCGTTCCGAGCTCGATCCGTATTACGCCCGCGCTCAAGTGGTATGTCAGATTGGTCCGCCAACCTATGAGCTCCAGGATTGGGAAGAGCCCGATGCCCAGGAGCTGCCGCTCGACCCGCAATGCATCGACACCCAGCTCTTTCAGATCAGTCCACCAACTCGGTTCGCCAGGGCCTATCGCGAGGCCATCTTCAGCGCCCCCAACATCACCACGCTGCTTCACGCGAACGTGCTGGAAATCGACACGACCGACAACACGCGCGTGGCTACATCCGTGCGTATTGCAACCTTCAACCGCACGCGGTTCAGGGTCGGCGCTCGGCTGTTCGTCCTCGCGGTTGGGGGTGTGGAGGCGCCGCGCCTGCTGCTGGCCTCGAACCGTCGCAACCCCGCGGGCCTCGGTCAGGAGCACGACCTGGTCGGCCGATTCTTCATGGACCATCCGCGTCTGGAATCCGCGGTATTGCACCTGAATGATGCTCCAACACGCATGCGACTCTACAGGGTGCACGCTTCTCATCGAGTAGCCCCACCCACTGCCATCGAAGGCTTCCTGAGCATCGCGAGCGAGGCGCTCGCGAGAGAGCGAATGGTGCGCTGCGCGTTTCAGGTTCCGCCACACTGGCGCAGTTATCCCGAATTTCATTCAAACGGCGTGATGGCGCTACGTCAGATCGCGTGGGCGATTCGCGCCGGTCATGTCCCCTACCGCTGGCCGCACCGCGTGCGCACTGCACTGGCCGGTGCGCGCGCAGTCGCACTCACTGCGCTGAGGCGCCTGGGGGAGGGGCACATGTCCCGCGCGGACTTTGTGCTGACCGCGTGCGGCGAACAGGCGCCAAATCCGGCCAGCCGCGTGGTACTCGCGGAAACGCGAGATTATTTCGGAGCGCCACAACCACGTCTGGACTGGCAGCTCAGCGAGATCGATCTGCGAAGCATTCGTCGCGCGAATGAGATCCTGGCGTCGGCAGTCAAGGCGGCGGGCATCGGATGCGTGACCAGTCTCATTGACTCCAACGGTAAATCGCGAAACTTGCGCGGTGGTTTCCATCACATGGGAACGACGCGTATGCACCGCGACCCGAGGCAGGGTGTGGTGGACCCCGACTGCCGGGTGCACGGTATGGCGAACCTGTTCATTGCTGGGAGTGCCACGTTCCCGACGGGTGGATACGCCAACCCTACGCTCACTATTGTTGCCCTCGCTTTGCGATTGGCGGACCACATTCGCGACCAGTTGCGCAACGGGCCGCCGCCCGTAAACGTCTGTTAGAGTTTCGAGCCCGTGCAGAGCGAGTCCTGGCCCCGTGTCCTCGTGGTGCATAACCAATTCCAGCACCTCGGTGGTGAGGATTTCACCGCGTATGCGGAGGTCGAGCTCATGCGAAAGCGTGGCGCTCATGTGCAACTGCTGGTGTACGACAGCAATGACCCAGAACGGCTCCGACGCGTAAAGCGTCGCCCGGACGATCTTGTCTTCAATCGAGCAGCCTATCGAGACGTCCGTCGTATCGTCCAGCGCGATCAGATTGATCTGGTGCACTGCCATAATCTGTGGCCGATGATCGGCCCTTCGGCGTACTGGGCGGCCATGCACGAAGGCGCGACGCTCGTACAGACGGTGCACGATTTCCGAATGGGTTGCTTGCAGGGACAACTGCTGCGTCGCGGTGAGATCTGTGAGCGTTGTCGACCTGGTTGGCACCTGGATGGGATTCGGTTCGGTTGCTATCGCGGTTCGCACGTTCAATCTGTGGCTCTTGGTGTGGCGCAGACGATCAATGCGATGCGCGGTGTATGGTCGTTACCGACGCTGTATATCGCGCCGAGTCGGTTTGTGCATGCCAAACTTCGAAGCTGGGGAGTATCCGACGAGCGGATCGTCGTCAAGCCGCATTTCGTGGCGGAGGATCCAGGCTTCAGCTATGGCGAGCGCGATGTGGCTGTATATGTCGGCAGGCTATCGCAGGAAAAGGGTCTCCAGGCCGTCATTGATGCCTGGCATCCGGACTGGATGCCGCTCCTCATAGTGGGCGATGGCCCGCTGCGAGCGCAGCTCGAGCAGCACATATGTCAGGCTCAGAAAGCCAATGTCCGGTTAGTCGGACGAAAGACCCCCGCGGAAGTCGCGGCGCTTCTGCGTCGCGCCTGCTTCCTGGTGCTGCCGTCGATAACCTACGAGACGTTTGGGCGGGTGCTCGTTGAGGCCTACGCTCACGGCGTACCCGTTCTGGCATCGCGGCTTGGAGCAACGTCGGAGATCGTTGAGGAGGGCCGAACGGGCTTGTTGTTCAACCCGCATGATGCATGCGACCTGCGCGCCAAACTGGCACACGTGGCGGTTCGCCCGGAGCAAAGTGCTCCGATGCGCTGGCCCGCACGCATGGCTTTCGAACAGTGGTATTCGGCGGCGGCTAATGCCGAAGGGTTGTTGAGTGCGTACCAGCGCGCTCGGCGGATGCAGTCGTCCGTCGCATTGGGAGCGGCATGACGCGCGCGGGACGATCGAGCGCTCCGCACCGTCCGCGCGTCTACATTGACCGCCTCCAGTCGAGCTATCTAGCCCCAGTTCAAGCCGGCCTCGACTGGATCGGGTTGGGTTCAAAACTTCGATGGGGCGATACGGTATTCATCAAGCCGAACCTGACCTTCCCTGTGTTTCGCAAAGGGGTAATGACGAACCCGCGGTGCCTGGAAGACGTGGTCAGGGCCTTGCGCGATTACACCGATCGCATCATCGTAGGCGAGGCTGATTCAGGAGGCTACAACCCGTTCAACATCGATCATGTGTTCGAGGCAATCGGGTTGACGGATCTCCAGCAGCGGTACGGAGTTCGCATAGTCAATTTGAGCCGCTGCCCATACCGGCCGGTAGGCTTCACCTATCGCGGCCGTGAACACAGCGTGCCGATGTCCGAGCTGCTGCTGGACGAAGTCGACGTGTTCGTAACCGTGCCGGTGCCGAAGACGCACATGAATACCCGTATAAGCATGGCCGTGAAGAACCAGTGGGGATGCATTCCTGAACCGAATATGCGGTTGCGATTGCACCCGATGTTCGAGAAGGTCATTTTCGAAGTGAACTCGCTCCTTCGACCCTCGATAGCTGTGGTCGACGGTAAATACGGCCTGAATCGCAGCGGGCCGATGCTCGGCGATGTGGTCGAACTCGACTGGGTGATGGTCGCTGACGACGTCTACGCGGCAGACGTCGTGGGCTGCGACCTCATGCGTATTCGTCCCAAGGACGTCTATTACCTGCGCTACGCTGGGGCACACGAAGGGGCTGTCACCAGCACCTCCGAGATCGAGCTGAACCAGCCGACGAGTCCCTTTCACCGTGAACGCTTCTACCTGAAACGAGCGTGGACCGACTATCCAGGAGTACTGGCGTTCAGGTCATCCAAGATCGCCTACCTCGCCTACTATTCCCCGCTCGCCGACATCCTGCACCGGCTGCTGTACGTGTTCAGGAAGCCGTTTTACGACTATCGGACACCTGAACGGACGCAGGATGTTGACTCGGTTGAGGCAGACAGAGCCCGTGAGGCAGCAGGCTTATGATTAAGCGGCACCGGGTACGCGGGAAGAGGGTCTGGTCGGGCGAGGTGGCGTGCTCAAGTGTGCCGTATCATGTGGCGGCGGAATAGGGCGGAAGGGGTATGACGGTGGGGTTCTCGATCGCAATTCCGGTGTGGAATGACCAGGAGTGGCTGCCTGGCGCGATCGAAAGTGTTTTGCGCCAGACGCATCCACACTGGGAGCTGGTTATCGGGGACAACGCGTCCGATACAGACCTCGAGAGCATCGTCGGACGGTACGCCGATGAGCGGATTCGTTATCACCGCTTTCCGACGCACGTGGGCGCGTCGGAAAGCCACAACCGGACCATGGCCCTGTGCAGCAGTGAGTGGGTGGTGCTTCTGAGCGCCGATGACCGACTCGACCCCTGCTGTCTCAGTCGGATGGCTCAGCGTATCGAACAGGTAGCGGTCAGCAACGCGCGGCTCGCGATGGTCGTTACGGCGTGCCGTCGCGTTGACCCAACTGGACAAGCTACGGACATTTTGCGACAGGACTACACGTCGTATCGGCCGTTCCGTTTCCAGGTAATTCCGGATGGACTCTACGATAGTGCCACGTGGCTGGGGGTGAACGCTGCGCCGGGCATCCCACCCTGGATGATGGGTTCAGTCGCGATCCCGCGTGACTTGCTTGTGGAGTCCGGCGCCTTCCGACCGGAGATGGGCTTGAGTCATGATCTGGAGCTCGTGATGCGACTTGCCGCCTATGGCAATGTGGCCTACATTGATGCCCCTCTGCTCAACTACACCGTACGCGGTAATTCCATCACGGGCAAACTGATCAAGCGGCACATACAGAGTCGGAGCGCGATGGTCGACTTCGGCGCGGCATGGTTATCGGCACTGCACGCTCACGAAGCCCGACGAACTGTTTCTTGTCACGAACGGGAAGCAGTCTCGGCTGCGATCTCACGCGCCTTTCTGCACCGCGCTTTGCTGCAGCGCCGAGCAGTGGATGGAGGTGGTGTTCGCGCGGCTATTCGAGACATCTTGCACGCCGCGTCGTACAGTCGACGGACCGTGTTGGGAAGCTGGCGACTGGCCGTCGCGCTCGGAGCGCTTCTGGCGCCAGGCTGGCTGCTCGACCGCGTTACGACTATCGGACACCGCTATGGATTCGTCGTGGTATAAGCCTGTACGTTGCCACGTGTAATTGCTTCACAATCCGATCCGGTGGATATCTCGGTCATAACCCCCAGTCTCAACATGCTCGACTATCTGAGGCGCTGCCACGCCTCGATCGCCGATCAGAACGGCGTGAGGTTCGAGCACATCGTCATGGATGGTGGTTCGCGCGACGGCTCGGCCGAGTGGCTCCGTTCCGCGACTGATCTGGTCGGCGTGGTCCAGCCGGACGAGGGAATGTACGACGCGATCAACAACGGCTTGCGGTTAGCGCGGGGCGAACTCGTGTCGTACCTGAACTGCGACGAACAGTATCTGCCAGGAACTCTGGGCTTTGTTAAAGAATTCTTTGACACTCACCCGCACGTCGATGTGATCGCGGGTGACACGCTGTTGATCAGGCCTGATGGATCTCTGATTGCGTATCGCAAGGCGTACCCTTTGCCGCTCACCCTGTTGTTGTCGGCGCATCTACAGTTCCACTCGAGTTCCCTGTTCTTTCGAAGGCGGATCGTCGACAGCGGTGAGCTTTTCGACCCCACGCTCAAGGACGTCGGCGACCAGGAGTTCGTGGCGCGGCTCATCCGCAAGAAATACCGTTTCGCGTTTTGCCGCAGGTATCTGTCCGCATTCACCATGACGGGCGCTAACCGCGGCGAGAATCCCGCGGCGCGGCGTGAAGGGCTTGCCCTGCGTGCGAGCAGCCCGCACTGGACGTACGCACTGGCAGGACCCTTCCGTGTGGTGCGCTGGCTGATCAAACTCACGTACGGCGCGTACTTCGAACGCATGCCGATCGTGTATAGCGTCTATGACTCGGGCGACCTGAACTTTCGCCGCGTGTTTCTTGCCAGCACAGCGTCATTCCGCTGGCGCCAGACGTGACGCGCTTGCGCTGGTCACGCGCTGGTACAGGTTGCGATAGGCCATTGCGACCTTCTCGATGGCGAAGTCGCGCACGGCCTTATCTCGCGCCTGTTGCGCCAACGCCCGGCGCCGAGCGTCGTCTTCGAGAACCCACTGGATGCCTCGCCAGAGGTCATCGGGATCGAAGCTTCTGGCCAGATAGCCTGTCTGGCAATGATCGACCATGTCCGCCAGACCCGTCGAGTCGAAGCCGACGACCGGAGTGCCACAGGCGAGGGCCTCGAGCGCGGTCAGCGGGAAGTTGTCTTCGCGCGACGGGACAACCATGACGTCCGCGGCGGAGTACGCCACCGCTAGTGACAGGTCATCGGTCAGATGGCCGAGGTAGCGCGTCCTGGTGGTGGACGCGTCCGACGACCGAGTCGTGCCCGCCGAGCCGAAGACGATGAGCTGCAAATCGCCAGTCGCTCGCGACTGGTCCGCTCTGGCGAGGGCCGCATCGAGCAGGTCGCGTCCCTTTCGATAATCGCCGCCGAGCGCGCCAAACAAGACCACTTTCGCGTCTTGTGGCAGACCGAGAAGCTCGCGCGCCAGCGGAATGGGTACGGGGCGATAGGTGCTCGTGTCAATGCCCAGTGGAATCACCTCCACCGGGCGACTGCCGAAAAGCCTGCTCGCGCGAGCGCGCCGCGCGAGCCAGGCAGTCGGCGCAACCACCGTCAGATTTAACCGTTTCCAGGCCGCCAACTTGCGCAGCAGAACGAGGCGTGACAGATCAACGCTATGACTGCTCTTCAACTCGGGACAGGCTCCACACGCGACGCTGTAGGCGGTGCACTCGCCGCTGTAATGGCAGCCACCTGTAAACGGCCACATATCGTGCAGCGTCCACACGACAGGTCCATCGAGCTTGCCGATCGATTCGATGCTGACGAAACCTGTGGAGAGCCAGTGCAGGTG
>JAFAPL010000590.1 GCA_019247135.1 Chloroflexota bacterium
GGCGAACGCCAGCTCCGTGCCACCAATCATCCCGAGTACTTCCAGCTCGTTCAAAGAGCCGAGGTGCCCGAGACGGATCGCAATCCCGTTCAGCTGGCCGATACCGCCGCCGAGCGACAGGTTGTACTGTTCGCGCGCGTGCTTCACTAGCTCGTTCGAGTCGACGCCCTCTGGCATGCGCACAGCTGTGATGCTGTTGGAGTAATAGCGCGCGTCCTTGCAGACGATGGGCAATCCCCAGGCCCGAACGGCCGCCCGAACGGCCGAGCCGAGTCGGGCATGGCGCGCGTACACGCCCGGGAGCCCCTCTTCGTCGACGAGCATCTTGAGCGACTCGCGCAGACCGAACAGCATCAGCGTCGCCGGCGTGTACGGGAAGAGCCCGATCCTGTTCTCGCGCAGGATGGGCGCCCAATCCCAGAAATGGCGGGGTGAGCCACCTCCGTTCTGCGCGATTGCGAGGGCGCGCTGACTGATGCACAACACGCCCAGCCCGGGCGGCAGCATGAGCCCCTTCTGGCTGCCACAGATGACGATGTCGACCCGCCAGTCGTCCATTTCGAAATCCATCGAGCCGAGCGAGCTGACCGTATCGACCACGAGCAGCGCGTCGTGGCTGGCGGCGTCCATCGCCCGACGGATCGCGGCCACGTCGACGCACACGCCGGTCGATGTCTCGTTGTGGACGATCAGCACCGCGCGATACGGACGCGTGGGACTGTCCGCCTTCAAACGCCGTTCGACGTCCTCAGCCGGCACGGCGTCGCCGTACTCCAGCGTGATCTCGTCGACATCGAAATTGAATTTGCGGGCCACGTTGGCGAGCCCGGCGCCGAAGACACCGTACGAATAGACGAGCACACGATCGCCAGGCGCCAGCACGTTCACCAGGGCGGCCTCGGTGGCGCCGGTGCCGGAGGCCGGATAGAGCATCGGCACACCTTCGGTCGTGCCGAATACGGCGCGCAGGCCTGCGCGCACGGCCAGGGTGAGCTCGGCGAATTCAGGGCTGCGGTGGTCGATGATGGACCGGTCCATCGCCCGCAGGATGCGTTCGGGGATGTTCGTCGGACCAGGGATCTGCAGCAGTGGGCGACCGCTCATAACAATCCACATGGTAACGTGCGAGTCCTGCATGGACGGGCGAATCGCAATCCTGACGCAGGCGCGCGGCCCCTGGGAGCTCCGCACGTACCCACTTCCGGAACCGGAGCCGGGCGCCATCCTCGTTCGGATCAGCTACGCCAACATCTGTGGTAGCGACCTGCACTGGTGGCGCGGCGAGAACGTTATCCCGCGGCACGGTCGCGCCCAGGGACACGAGATGACGGGGCGAGTCGTCGCCCTTGGGCGTGGTGTGACCAGTGATTCGACTGGGCAGCCGCTCTCGGAGGGCGACCGCATCATCTACAACTACTTCTGGCCGTGCGGTCGCTGCGTCGCGTGTCTGCGCGGCATGCCCGAGTGCTGTGCGAACAAGGGCAGGCCAGGCAACGGCAACCCCGAGGAGTTCCCGCATTTCGTGGCCGCGTTTTCTGAGTATTACTACCTGCTCCCGGGCCACGTATGTGTAAAGGTGCCCGACGAGCTCTCCGACGCCGTGGTCGCCCCGATCAACTGCGCGCTCGCGCAGGTGATGCAAGCGCTGGACAGCGGCGGGTTTCACCAGGGTGACACGTTAGTCGTGCAGGGCGCCGGCGGCCTGGGACTCAACATGATCGCCGCGGCTCGGGACATGGGCGCGGACCGCGTGATCGCGGTCGACGCGATTCCGGGCCGACTCAAACTGGCGTGCGACTTCGGCGCCGACGCCGTCGTCGACGTGCGCCAGTGTCCTTCCCCGGCCGATCGCATCGCCGCCGTCCGCGAGCTCACCAACGGCTATGGCGCCACGCACGTGGCCGACGTCGCCGGGGTTCGCGGCGTGGTCGCCGAAGGTATCCAGATGCTCGGTTCTGGCGGCACGTATCTGGAGGTGGGCTCGATCGTGCCGGGGTTCGAGTTCCCGCTCGATCCGCTGGAGGCCTGTCGACGTGGGCTGCGCTTCATCGCCTTCATGCAGTACGATCCGCGTTTGCTGCCGCGCGCCCTGAACTTCGTCATGCGTAGCCGCGCTCGCGTGCCGTGGGACCGCATCATCTCGCATACGTTCCCGCTCGACGGCATACAGGAGGCTTTCGAACAGGCCGAATGGGTCGGTCGCGAGCCCGATCAGGCGGCCATCACACGCGCCGCCTTGACGCCCTGAATCGGTCCAGACTCGGCACGACACCTCGCGGCAAGCCGAGCATGATGCCCACCAGGATCGCGCCGTACACGGTGTATGAAAAGACGGCAGGCGCGCGCAGCGGCATGCCCGGCAGCGTGCCGAGCGCTTCCAGCAGTTGCACCACCAGGAAGACGATCGCCGCGCCAGCAACGGATCCCCACACGGATCCGAGCCCGCCTACCGTCGCCATGATCAGGAACTGGATCGACAGCACGAGCGGGAACGAGCCAGGCGCGATGTAGCTGACGTAAAAGGCGTACACGCCGCCAGCCAGCCCAGCGTAGGCGGCCGACAACGCAAACACCTGCAGCTTGTAGCGCCCGACCGCGACGCCCGTGGAGAGCGCGCCTGCCTCGCTGGTGGCCAGCGCTCTGAGAGCGCGTCCGGGTCTGGAATTCACGAGCCGCTGATTCATCAATAACGTTGCACCAGCAAGCAGCCACGCGAGATAGGCGAAAGCAATCGACTTGAACGGTCCCTCGAAGCCGAGGCTCGGGATATTCGTCAGTCCCGTATCCCCGCCCGTCAGATCCTTGGCTTCTCCGATCACCGACAGCGTGATCAGTTGGAACGCAAGCGTCCCAAACGCGAGGTAGTGCCCGCGCAATCTCAACAGCGGCAGGCCGACGATCGTTGCAATGGCAGCGGTGAGCAGCGGCGCAATGACCAGTCCTACGACGGGTGGCAGGTGAGCGTTGCGCGCCAGCAACGCCGCCGTGTACGCGCCGATGGCATAAAAGGCCGCCTGCCCGAGCGAGACCTGTCCCGCGAAGCCCATCAACAGCGACAACCCCGCGACCACCATCACGTACAGGCCGATGAAGATGTAGACCTGGAGCAGCCCTGTCGACAGCACCAGCGGCAGAATCAACCCCAGCACGATCGCGACGTGCCACGCCCCGATGGCCGTCCAGCGACGCTGTACTTTCTTGCCTCGTGCGTCCGACGCTACCGCGCTCGCGCTACCTTCAGGGCTCAACGAATCCTCCAGGTTGAAGCTGCCGCGACAGCCTGGCGGCAGCCCGCATGCAATAAGGAGCCTTTGTCAGGCAAGGCTCTCCTCGACCACGGCTGGCGACCGCGACGCGCGGTAGACCATGATGCCGATCATCAGCACGAGCGCCACGCCACTCTGCAGCGAAGCCTGCGCATACCCCGCGACGAGTGCCTCGGCGATCCCGAGCACCAGCGCGCCAATCAGAGCAGTGCCCGGCCGCAAGAGACCGCCGAAGATCGCCGCGGCAAACCCGTTGATCGCGATGCCCACGTCGGAGTCGAAAGCCACCGGCTGCAAGGGCGTCAGCAACACCCCCGCCAGCCCACCCAATCCGCCGCCCAACGCGAACGCCACCAGGCCCATGCGCCGCACGTTGATCCCGATGAGCCGCGCCGCGTGCGGGTTGCTCGAGCAGGCCGTGAGGCCACGACCCACATACGTGTGGTCGAAGAACAACCACAGCAGTCCAAACGTCGCGGCTGTCACCAGCACGACCAGCACGTACTGGAGCTGCATGCTCACGCCGCCAATTTCCAGGCTGCCCTTGAAGCCGTCGAACGAGATCGGCTGATCTCCCCAGATCAAGATCAACAGCGCATACGAGCCGATGCCCACGCCGAGCGTCACGATGAGGGATGCGAGCGGCGACGTTCCGGGTTTGCCGATGGCGACGATGCCGACGAGCAAACCAGCAACCGCTCCCACCAGCACCGCCAACCCTTCGGCAACGACGTGCGGCACCGCGTGGCCCAGCAACGTGTACGCGGACATGCCCGCCAGCACCGCGAAGACGCCCTGCGCGAAGTTGACGACGCGCGTCACACGGTAGATCGCGACGAACCCCGTGGCCACCAGAGCAAATGCGCACCCCGTTGCCACCCCGCTCGCCGCGTATTGCAGAAACAATCTCACGGCGTGCCTTCGGACCTCAACGGGGTGCAACCCTCTGCATATTCGTGCCGTGAAGCACTACCGTGTGCCGGCGGATGCAATGTCTGCCACGCGACCTGCGCGGCGCTACAGGCCCGTGCCACTGCATCAATCCACGGCTCCGCCGAGGTAGGCGGCGCGCACGGCTTCGCTCTCCGAAAGCTCGGTCGACGGTCCGTGCAAGGCCACCCGTCCGGCCTCCAACACGTACGCTCGCGCACACAGCTCGAGCGCTAATCGCGCGTTCTGCTCGACCAGTAACACGGACATCCCGCTGTCCCGATTGAGTCGCAACAGGTGCTCCGCAAGATCGTCCACAACGAGTGGCGCCAACCCGAGTGACAGCTCGTCGACCGCTAACAGGTCCGGCGCCGCCATGAGTGCTCGACCGACAGCCACCATCTGCTGCTCGCCTCCCGAGAGCGTTCCCGCCAGGCGACGCCGCAGCTCAGGCAGCCGGGGAAACAACCCGTACACCCGCGACGGGTCGCGCTGGCGTATACGCCAGGCCCCGAGCCGCAAGTTGTCTTCGACGGTCATGTCGGAAAACAACTGCCGACCTTCGGGCACCTGCGCCACGCGTCCCGCGAGCCGGACGTCGCCCGCCGCCGGCTGCAGCAAACCGCAAATGGTATTCAACAACGTCGTCTTCCCCGCGCCGTTCGGGCCAATCAGGGCCACCATTTCGCCCCGCCCTACCTCGAGCGAAACGCCGTCCAGGGCGGTGGCTGAGCCGTAGCGCACGACCAGATCACGAACCTCAAGCACGCACGCTCCGAGTGCGCTGCTGGCCGAGATACGCTCCGATCACAAGTGGATCGCGGCGTATCTCCGCTGGCGATCCTTCGGCGATGACTCGGCCGCGGTCCATGACGGCGATCCTGCTCGCCAATCGAGTGACAAACGCGACGTCGTGTTCGATCAACAGCATGGACAGGCCCTCGTCTCTCAGTTGCTCGATCAGGAGCGCGAGGTGTTCCCGCTCCGCGCCGCGCAATCCGGAGGCCGGCTCATCCAGGAGGAGCAGCTTCGGCCGGCCACACAGAGCCCGCGCAACCTGCACCGCCCGTTGCTGCCCAATCGGCAACGACTCAGCGAATCTGTCAGCCGCGTCGGTCAGTCCGACGCGGTCGAGTGCCGCCCGGGCGGCCGACAAAATCGCGGCTTCCTCGCGCCGATATGTCGGCAGGTGCAGAAACGCGCTCAAAAAACCGTGCGACGTCCAGGCGTGCGCACCCACCATGACGTTCTCCAGCACGGTCATCCCGCGGAAGAGTCGTACGGCCTGAAAAGCGATGGCCATGCCCGCGCGAGCGCGTTCGTCGGCGCTCATGCGCGTCAGATCGTGTCCGAGCAAGTTCACCGATCCAGCATTGGGCAGGAGATGGCCCGTGATCAGGTGGAACAGCGTGGATTTACCCGCGCCGTTCGGTCCGATGACGCCAACAAGCTCGGCCTGCGCGACGCCGAGCGATACGTCGTCGACGGCGACAACACCGCCGAACCGACGCGTCAGCCCGCGCGCCTCGAGCAGCACAGCTTTCGAAGGCGCGCTATTGACCCGCCTTCGCGAGGGCGTCCTGTGTCACGCCCGGCGCCGGTACGAATTGGCCGTTCTGCACCACGCTCATGATGTTCGACGAATCAGGCAGTCCGTAGTGCTTCTGCGCCGTGAACGTGTAGTGTCCCTGTGGCGTATCGAGGTCGATGCTGTCCAGCCCTGCCTGAATCTGATCGCTCGTCGCGCCTTTGCGCGTGATGGCGTCCATGAGAAAACTGGTGGCGACCATGCCATCCCAGGCGAACTGGGGTGGATAGTAGTTATTCGCCTGCTGGAACGGTCCCGCGAATCCATCCACCAGGTTCTTGAACTTGTTGCTGCTCGGCAACGCCTGGCCGAGCACCCCCATCGTGGCCTGCACGAACACGCCTTCGGCCGCCGCGCCTGACGGTTGGACGTACAACGGGGACGCCTCAGCCGCGGTCATCATCAGCGGGATCCGACTGTTCTGATCGGCCCAGCCTTTGGTGATCACGACCGGTGGCGCACCGGTTGCCCAGACGAGCAGAAAATCCGGCTTGGCTTCGACGATCTTCGCGAACTGCGGCGCGAAGTTGGTCTGGGTTGTCTCGAACGTCTCGTCGTCGACCAGTTGAATGCCGGCCTGGTCGATGATCTTCTTGGTCGCGTCGTGACCCGAGACCGCGTAGGCGTTCTTGGTGTCGTACAGCATGGCCAGCTTCGTCTTGCTCTGGCTCTTGATGAAGTTGACGCACGTCTGCGCGACCTGACTCGACAGCGGCGCAGTCATCCACATATACGACGTCACGGGCACGACCTGCTCGTCCGCGGCGCCCAGCGATACGGTGGGTATCTTCTTCTCGTTGGCCACCGGCTTGATCGCCAGGTCGGCCGTGGACTGCGGCGGACCGAGCACCGCCACCGCACCGTCGCTCAGGACCTTGTTGTACTGGATGACGCTCTGGTTGGGGTCGGAGCCATCATCAACGATCTCGAGGTCGATCTTGCGGCCGTTGATGCCACCTTTGTTGTTTACCCCGTCGACGACCTGTTGCGCGGCGAGCTTGTCATTGGTTCCCAGCGGAGCGTAGTTCCCGGTCAGCGAGCTGACCATGCCGATCTTGATCGGCCCGCTGTTCTGGGCTTGAGGCCCGCCGAGTGCCGAGCACGCCGTGCTCAGGCCGAGCACAAAGGTACACAAAAACAGAAATGGCCGTCGCCGCATTCGAGCCTCCTCCGCCCCGAAACGAGTGCGTGCACATTACCACGTCGCGCCCGTCCGACCCCCGCCACGGGCCATCGTGCGCTAGCGTC
The DNA here is from genome assembly GCA_019247135.1 of Chloroflexota bacterium. Next base: position 7,033 of record JAFAPL010000590.1, read on the forward strand.
GCCGACGCACGATATCCAGGTAGACGGCCAGAATCACGATGCCGCCGGTGACCACGGTTTGCCACTCCTGCGGCACCGACAGAATCCGCAGCCCATTCGTCAGCGTGCTGATGATGAACGCACCGATGACCGTCCCCAGAATGCTGCCTTCACCGCCGCTCAGCGAAGTCCCGCCAATGACGGCCGCCGCGATCGCATCCAGCTCGTACCCCTGGCCAAGCGCCGGCTGCGCCGAATTGAGTCGAGCGGCGATGACGACACCGCCCAGGCCACTGAACAACCCTGTCAGCGCGTAGATGCCGATCTTCCACGCGTCCACGTTCACGCCTGAGAGGCGGGTCGCCTCTTCGTTGCTGCCGAGCGCGAACGTGTAGCGCCCGAGCACCGTCTTGGACAGGATCACGCTTGCGACGATCGCCGCTCCGAACAGGATGAACACCGCGTTCGGCAGCTCGAACGCCAGCGTGCCCATGGCGATTGAGTTGAACAGTGGCGTCTGGTTGAAATAGATGGGTTTCAGTCCCGAAATGACCAGCGCCAGGCCTTTCGCAACGTTCAGCATGCCGAGCGTCGCGATGAACGGTGGGATCTTCAGCTTGGCGATGAGCGTCCCGTTCACCAGGCCGGCCGCGCCACCGGTGAGCAGCCCCGCCAGTACGCCCAACGGCACCGGCAGCTGCCAGAAGGTGACGAACACGCCCGCCATCACCGCCGACAGCGTCATCACCGTGCCGACCGACAGATCGATGCCGCCCGTGATGATGACGAAGGTGACGCCAAGCGCGAGCACGCCGTTGACCGACGTCGCGAGCAGGATGCCGACGATGTTTTCGAAGACCAGAAAGTTCGGCGAGGCGAGCGAGAAGACCACGAACAACGCGATGAGCGCACCGAATGCGAGAAGGCGCTGCAGCGCGTCCGACTGGAGGATCGCCCGACGCGGTCCGAGCGCAACAGCGACGGTCGGTGCGCTCACAGCTGCGCCTCGCGTTGTGTCGCGTACTGCATGATCGCCTCCTGCGTCGCCTCGCCCGCAGTGAGCTCGCCGGTGAGACGGCCCTCACACATGACCAGGACGCGATGGCTCATGCGCAAGATCTCGGGCAGCTCCGACGAGATCATGACGATCGACTTCCCCTCCTTGGCCAGGTCGTTCAGCAACCGGTAGATCTCACTCTTGGCGCCGACGTCGATGCCCCGCGTCGGCTCGTCGAAGAACAGCACGTCCGAATCGGCCGTCAGCCACTTCGCCATGACGACCTTCTGCTGATTGCCGCCTGACAGATTGCGGACCTTCTGCTGTAACGACGGCGTCTTGATCGCCAGACTGCGTACTTGCCGCTCGGCGACCTGGCGCGTGCGCCTGGCGCGAACCCACCCCAGCGGGGCCACAAAGCGCTGCAGCGCACCCAGAACGGTGTTCGCCTCGACGTCCAACCCGAGCGCCAGCCCGTACCGCTTCCGATCCTCGGAGAGATACCCCAGCCCGTAGCCGACGGCGTCTTTCGGGCTGCGAATGGTTGCC
>JAFAPL010000626.1 GCA_019247135.1 Chloroflexota bacterium
CGAGAACAACCTGGTGCGCACGCTCGGCCACAACGCGCCGGTGCGCGTCCTGGACAGCGTGCTCGGCGACGATGGCGACGAGTGGTATCGCGTGCAGGCGTTGGATTCCAAGACTTACGACCCGATGAGCTTCGGCTACATCCACAATTCGGTGACACGCCTGCCTCGGCTCCGGTACACGCCGATCTCGGCGGATCGCACCGACCTGCCCGGCCGTCATTTCGAGGCGGACCTGCGGGAGCCCGCAATGATCACAGCCTTTGAGGACGGTGGCGCCGTATGGTCGACGCTGACGTTGAAAGGGACCGTTGCGCACCGCACACCCGCCGGGGCGCACCGAGTCCTGTGGCGCGTGCCGAATGAGACGATGACCAGCGAGCGCGTGTACCCGCCCATTCCGCGCGACGCGCCTGGTGGGTACTACCTCACCGGTGTGTTGTTTACGCAGTACTTCACCTCAGACGGGGCCAGCATTCACTACAACTACTGGAGCAGCAACTGGGGCTACGCTGGGTCTCACGGTTGCCTCGGGATCGGCTACAACGAGGCGAAGTTCGCCTGGGATTGGGCGGAGGTCGGCACCCCTGTCTATGTCTTTACGTAGCGAGAGGTAACCGGGTACGCACGGCGGTGAGCAGGTCGTCCAGGTCGAACGGCTTGCTGAGGATGCCTGCGACCTCGATGCCAGCGCACTCCTGCGCGGCGTTCAATGCGGCCACGAAGGCCACGATCGGGGCATGCGGCCCGGGCGTGTGCTGGTATTGTCGAGCAAATTCCCAGCCGTCCATGATCGGCATGCGCAGGTCGAGCAAGATGAGCTCGGGCCGCCAGGCCGCGAGGAGCTCTAGCGCCATCTCGCCGTTGGGCGCCTCGCAAACGTCGTAGCCGTCCTCGGATAGACACAGCCGAACAATCTGACGAATGCTGTCGTCGTCGTCTACGACCAGGATCCGATCGCCGGGCACGTACCGTCTGAACCTCGCAGCGCGCGCCGCATCGTACCACTTGGCACTTTGCGCTGGGGTGCGGGCGCTTCGCCCGCGCAGGCGATAAGGTTACGGGCCAATGACGCGGCACCTGGCATGGTGGACGGTCCTCCTGGTCGGTGGGACAGCCCTCGCCATGCTCCTGGCCAGCCTGATGTTCGTACCCATCGAACGCTGGGAGAGCTACGTGCCGATCGCGGCGATCGTCGGCGCACTGGGCTTGATCCTGGCCGGCGTTGCGGTCGAATCGGCAGGTGAGCGGCTGGTGCGACCAATGCGTCGCCTGGTCCGCTCGATCGAGCAGGATGCGATCGGCGATCAGAGCCTCCACGAGCTTGTACGCCAGGCACCCGCCGAGATGGCCCCCCTGCTCTACGGCTTGCACGTGACGCACGCGCGCCTCAGGCGCATCTTGAGCGAATTGGAGCAGGACCGCGCCGAGATGTCGGCTCTGTTCGAGCACATGGCTGACTGCGTGTTGGTCCTGGATGCGGACGAACGTATCGTCCTCAGCAATCCGGCAGCTGCACGCGTCCTGAACGGCCCGATCGTCGGCCGAAGCCTGGCCGAGGTCACGCGCGACGCGGAACTGGTCGACCTGGCGCGGCACGTTACCGACGCAAATGCGCAGGCCCGACTCATCGAGTTCTTCGGCCCCGAAAACGGCGAGCGGCGCTGGATCCAGGCAGTTGCCACGGTGTTACCCGAGCAGCGGCGACTGCTGGTCCTCCAGGACATCTCTGAGCTACGTCGCGCGGAGGTTGCGCGGCGTGACTTTGTGGCAAATGTCTCGCACGAGCTGCGCACCCCCGTGGCTGCGCTCAAGGCGCTGGTTGAAACGCTCGAGCAAGGTGCGATCGACGACCCGGTCGAAGGTCCCGCGTTCCTGCATCGGATGCACGTCGAGGTGGACGGTCTGGCGCAGCTGGTCACCGAACTGCTGGACCTGGCTCGGGCCGAGGCTGGTCGTCTGGAGCTGCACCTCGCGCCCTGTCGAGCGGACGAGTTGGTGCGCGAGGTAGCTGCACGGGCCGAGGCGACAGCCAGGCAGGCCGAGCTGCGACTCGACGTATGCGCTGGCGCGGACAAAGACGAGCTGTGGGTGTGCGCGGACTCGCGACGGATGGGTCAGGTGCTCTCGAACTTGCTGAGTAATGCCGCCAAGTTCACTCCGGCCGGCGGTCATATACAGGCTGGCGCGCGGCGACACGGCAATCGGATCGAACTCTGGGTGACCGACACGGGCGTAGGGATTGAGCCCGAGCACCTCGCTCGAGTGTTCGAGCGGTTTTACAAGACCGATCCGTCGCGCGCGGCGGGCACCGGGACCGGGCTTGGGCTGGCGATCGCCAAGCATCTCGTTCTGGCGCATGGCGGGCAGATCTGGGCGGAGAGCGCGGGCTTCGGCCGCGGCGCCACCTTTCGGGTCTCGCTGCCAGTGCTTGCCGACGACGCGAGCTAGCTACAGCGAGCTAAACGAGCCTACTTCTGCTTCTCCAGTCGAGAATGTCTACCGCATCAGCGTAGAGGAAGTCGGCTGCATACGTGCCGAGCGCCCGTACGCTGTGAGAGCCAGACCAGGCAGGTTCCCGTTGATTGGATAACGCTGTCGGAGCCAAACCAGGCAGGTTCCCGTTGATGGTTAGGTTCTTTTGCGGTGCGACTGGGCTAGTGCGTTGCTACCTCGGGTAGGCGCTCGGTTGGCGGTGCCATGTCCCCGGGCAGCTCGATGCGCCGAACGGGTTTGGGCCGCGGGTAGGCATAGTCGAGGACAACCTTGATGGCCGCCGCCATGGGCACCGCGAGGATCATGCCCAGCACCCCACCGATCTTCTCGCCCGTGAGCAC
>JAFAPL010000094.1 GCA_019247135.1 Chloroflexota bacterium
CAACCACGTTCGACGGATTTGATCGCCGGCTCGACGCAGGCGGTGGCGAGCACGCTCGCGCTCCCGCGGAGAGTCTTTGCTTTCATCACCGCTGGCTCTCCCGTGTCCTCCGGCTCCCATCGCAATGGCGTGCTCCTTCTGCTCGGCGCACTCGGACTCTCGATGCTTGTCATCGCGAGTGCGTCGTTGCTGCGGTTGCTGGTGCGGATGAGCCGGGAGTTGGTGGAGCGGTGATGCGCGGACGGTGGCGGGTGGCGATGCTAGCCATTGTGGTCGCAGCGGGAATTTCGTCGACCACAGCATCGGTAGCCTCTGCTGACGATTCGGTGACTCCTACTTGTAACGGACAGCCGTGTGGTTCGGCTTGGTATGCGAGCCCGGTCTTTGTCAGCTGGTCATGGACTGGAGGCAGTGCTACTTCCGGTTGTGGGAGCCAGTACTACTCAGCGGATACTGATACGACCGTCTCATGCGCGGTGTCCTTTCCTGATGGCTCGGTGAGCCGACAATATTTCTTGAAGCTCGAAATGTCGGCCCCATCGGCTGCCGCCGTTCTCGCTCGGCCCCCCGACGCCAACGGTTGGTACAACCACCCAGTTGGCGTCTTCTTTGTCGGTAAGGCATTCTCTGGTATTGCGTCCTGCACGTCAGCCACGACATACGCTGGGTCCGATGTCCTAAACACCACCGTCAGCGGTAGCTGTACCGATTACGCAGGAAAGGCCGCCACCGCGAGTATGAGTCTTCACTACGATGCGACGCCGCCTTTGGTCACCGGTGCGACCCCGTCCCGCCGCCCCGACTTCCACGGCTGGTACAACCACCCAGTCAGCTTCACATTCCGCGGCGCGGACTCACTTTCAGGGATCGCGGGCTGCTCCAGAGTCAAATACACCGGGCCTGACAGCGGCAACGCTTCAGCTGTCGGTAACTGCACCGACCGCGCCGGCAATGTCGCATGGCTGGCGGTCCCGCTCCGGTACGACGCAACACCGCCTGCGCTCAGCGCATACGCCGGCACCGGCGACCAGGACGTCACGCTGCACTGGCGGACGTCTGGAGACCTCTCTCTGTTCAGGGTCTCACGCTCACCTGGTTTCAACGGCGCCGCCAGCAGCGTGCTGGACCGGAACGACTCGGGAAACCTCGACGACTCACGGGTGCAAAACGGAGTACGGTACCGGTACACGATCACGGCGCGCGACCAGGCCGGCAACGTCTCGGTTCGGACGGTCTACGCGACGCCGGGTGTCCACTTGATCGCGCCTTTCTCGGGTGCGCGCTTTACAGCGCCGCCGCTCCTGCTGTGGACCACCAAGCGCAACGCGAGCTATTACAACGTCCAGCTCTACCGCTCAGGCCAGAAGATTCTGAGCGTCTGGCCGACGCGGGCGAGCTTCCGCCTGGCCAAGAGATGGTCGTTTGACGGCCACCGATTCCGGCTGAAGCCGGGCCGCTATCGCTGGTACGTGTGGCCTGGCTTCGGGCCTCGGTCGGCCGACAGCTACGGTCAGTTGATTGGCAGCGGAACGTTCACGATCGTCTGATTGACCGAGACTCAGTCGGAGTCTGACTCGATCTGTCCCACGTGCGCGACGTTCTCCGCGTCGCTCGGATCGCTGCTCGAACTGCCCCCGAACCAGGCTTCCAGAATTTCCAGAAGCTCGGCCAGCGAAGTGGAGCGCAGGCTGAGTGCGAGGACGTTCGCGTCGTTCCAGCGACGCGCTCCCTCGGCGGTCTGCGCGTCGGCGCACAGTGCGGCTCGGATACCCCTGACCTTGTTCGCCGCGATCGACGCCCCCGTACCCGTCCAACAGGCAACGACGGCTTGGTCCGCGGCCCCTTCGGCGACGTCGCGCGCAGCCCGCTCGCTGGCCCACGCCCAGTCGGGTCGCTCACGTGATGAATATGCGCCGTGGAGGATCACTTCGTGGCCGCGGCGGCGGAGCTCGGCGGGCAGCGCGTCGGCCACACCGGTCAGCTCATCCGCCGCAACCGCGATCCGCACTGCGCCACGTCAGGCGATCGCGACCGCCGGCTCGCGCTCGACCGTCGGCTCGGCCGC
>JAFAPL010000994.1 GCA_019247135.1 Chloroflexota bacterium
CCGCGCTCACCGGATCCGGTGGCTGGCCGATGACGTGCATCCTGACCCCTGACGGCACGCCGTTCTTCGCGGGAACGTTCTTTCCGCGCGAGCAGTTTCGGCGGCTGTTGCTCGCGGTCGCTCGCGCGTGGCACGAGGACCGCACAGCGGTTGTCGCAGCCGGTGCACGCGTCACATCGGCGCTCGAGCAAGCGTCGCGAGAGTCGGCGTCGGATCTCGGCGCTGGAGTGATCGACGCAACTCAGCTCGATGCCGCCGCCAGCCGGCTCGCCGCCGACTTCGATCGGTTGCACGGCGGATTTGGCGGCGCTCCTAAGTTCCCGCCATCGATGGTTCTCGAGTTCCTGATGCGCCATTTCGAGCGCACCGACGATCCGGTGTCTCTCGCCATGGTCGATCAGACGTACGAAGCGATGGCACGCGGCGGCATGTACGACCAACTCGCTGGGGGCTTCGCACGATATGCGGTCGACGCCGACTGGGTAGTTCCGCACTTCGAGAAGATGCTTTACGACAATGCGCTGCTGTTGCGCGGCTACCTGCACTGGTGGCGACTCACCGGGTCACAGCTCGGGAAGCGGGTCGCCCGCGAGACGGCTGAGTTTCTGCTTCGCGACCTGCGCACGCCCGAGCACGGATTCGCATCGTCTTTGGACGCGGATACCGACGGCGTCGAAGGTCTCACCTACGTATGGACGCCAGCGCAGTTGGCCGACGTGCTGGGAGACGACGACGGTAGTTACGCCGCACAGCTGCTGACCGTTCCGGCCGGCGGGACGTTCGAGCACGGGACGTCGACCTTGCAGCTGAGACAAGATCCTGCGGACGCGGCCCGGTGGGCTCGAATTCGAACGCAGCTTTTCGAGGCGCGTCAGAAGCGTCCGCAGCCTCATCGCGACGACAAAGTCGTCACGTCGTGGAACGGCCTGGCGATCGGAGCGCTCGCTGAGGCGGGTGTGTTGCTCGGTGAGCGGAACTTTTTAGACGCCGCGCTCGATTGCGGCGAGCTTATGCGCCGTCGACACGTCGTCGGCGGCCGATTGCGCCGCACCTCCCGAGATGGTGTCGCGAGCGAAGCGGCTGGAGTCGCGGACGACTACGGCAACCTGGCCGAAGGCTGGCTGGTCCTTCATCAAGCGACTGCTGAGGCGGTGTGGCTCACCTGGGCGGGCGAGATCCTCGACGTCGCGCTCGAGCGATTCTCCGATGGATCTGGCGGTTTCTTCGACACCGCGGACGATGCCGAGCGGCTGGTTCAGCGCCCGAAGGACCCGGCAGACAACGCGACGCCGTCTGGGCAGAGCGCGCTCGCCCAAGCGCTGCTGACGTACTCGGCGCTGACTGGGTCGCTGCGGCACCGGGAGGCGGCCGAGCGAGCCCTGCGCTTCGTCGGCTCGATCGGCGTTTCCCAGCCAAGGTTCCTGGGCTGGGCCTTGGCGGGCGCGGAGGCGGCGGTCGCCGGTCCCGTCGAAGTGGCGGTTGTCGGGGACGATCCAGGCCTCGTCGAGGTCGCGTGGCGGCACCGGCCGCCAGGGGCCGTCGTTGTCGCCGGCACGCCAGACGCTGCGGGCGTTCCGTTGCTGCAGAGTCGGCCGCTCGTGGGCGGCCAGCCGGCTGCCTATGTGTGCCGCGGCATGGTGTGCGACGCGCCGGTCACCGACGTGGATGAGCTGCGCGCCGCACTGTCCGTGGCTTAGCTCTGTTCGGAATCCTCCGTGCCGGCTTCGGGCCGGTCAGCGGACAGGTCCGGCCCTTCGGCACGCAGCTTGTCCACCGCTGCCATGGCGTCCCGCAGCCCCTGTAGCCACTCGTCGGTGTGCTGACCGACGAGCTTCACGCACCAGCTCAATGCTTCTGAGCGCGAGCGCGCTACTCCGGAGTCGACAAGCGTGTCAAGGACACGCCGCTCGCTCTGCCGCAGGCGGGTCATCACCGGAACCGACAGATGCGTAAACAACACCTGGGAGCTTCCGATACTGGCGCCCCATGCGACTTTGCGCGCGTATCGGTCCTCCGCCTCGTCGGCGATCTGCATGCGCTGCTCGCGAGTCTCCTCGCGGAAGCGGCTGATTCGGCCAAGCGCGGTCGCTTCGTCGCCGGACTCCGGTGCCGGAAGCTCGCCAATGACGGTGATCTCCTCACGGTCGACCTCGACCGTCGGACCGCCGACGAACCAGCCGTCAGGCAGCCGGCCGGCGA
>JAFAPL010000280.1 GCA_019247135.1 Chloroflexota bacterium
ACCGTGGGTGCCACGTGATAGAAGGCCATCATGCCCAGCAGCACCAGAAAGGCGACGGCGAAATCGAACAGCGGCGGGAGGACGCTCGCGATCGGGAGCAAGAGTCGCGGAAAATACACCTTGGTGATCAGTGACGTGCTGTTCACCAGACTTTGCGACGAGCGCTGCAGCGCCTGGGCGAAATAGTTCCAGGGGAGAAGCGCGGTGTAGCTGAAAATCGGATATGGCACACCATCTGACGGAACCTTCGCCAGGGACCCAAAGAACACGCTGAAGGCGACCATGGTGAGGAAGGGCTGGATTATGGCCCACGCTGCTCCGCCCACGGTTTGCTTGTAGCGGACCGTCACGTCGCGCCAGGCGAGGAGGTACGCAAGCTCCCGGTAATCCCACAGCTCTCGCACATTCACGTGGTTCCATCCGCGCGATGGACGAATACGGGTGATGGGGATTTCGCGTGGCGACTCGAGGGTCTCCGCTACGGGTGCGGAGACGGGCATAGCCATTTCAGTATCAACCGTCATACTTTGTTACTTCGCGTCTCCCACTTGCCTCTGAAGCTGATCCAGAACGACAGCGCTACCAGGCGCAGATCAAGCCAGAACGAGATTCTTCGCACGTACACGAGATCAGTACGGAACTTGCGACGTGACGGCGCATCTTTGTGCAGGTACACCGTGGCAAGTCCCGTTAAGCCGGGCCGAACCATGAGTCGGAGGGCGAAGCCCGGCGTCCTTTCATATGCAATCAATCGGCCGTCGGAGTCCTTCTCATTGGTCGCCAGTGGCCGTGGCCCGACGAAGCTCATTTCGCCGCGCAGAATGTTCAGCACCTGGGGCAGCTCGTCGAGTCCGGTCGCACGCAGGACGCGGCCAACGCGCGTGACGCGCCGATCGCCAATCCTTGCCTGGAGGACACCGAAGTCACGGTCCGAGTTCTGAATCATGCTGCGAAACTTGAGCACGTGGAACCGCTTCTGATGGCGGCCCCAGCGCTCCTGGCGGTAAAAGATGGGTCCACGGTCCTCGAGCTTGATTGCGGCCGCGATGACCGCCCACACGGGAGCAGACACGACTAGCATCAGCGCCGCCAGCGTGAAGTCGAAAGGCCGTTTCAGCAGCGGCTCGCGGACGTGGACTTCGGTTGCGGCCGGCCGGATTGCCTCGGCCCTGCGGACTGAAACTGCTCGAGGTGAGGTAAGAGCCATTGGTAAAAATCCTCCGGTCAGAGGGCGATGCGCTCGGGTGCGGGAACGCCCGATTCGGACGGGGACGAGAGTGCGCGGCACAGCGTGTCGTACTGCGCCACGACCGCTTGCTGGGAGTAGTGCTGCTCTGCTTCGAGCCGACCGCGTTGTCCCATACGCTCGCGCAGCGCTGGATCCGAGTACAGATGCTGAATCACGGACGCGAGCTGGTTGGGGTCACCCGGTTCAATACAGACGCCACATTGCGTCCCGTTGACGAGTTGCCACAGGTCCGTGCCCGGGTCGGCACTTGCCAGGACCGGCCGGCCGCTGGCCATGATCTCGTACAGCTTCGACGGCATGGAGTAGCGACCCGAGCCGCGTTTGTACAGGGCAACCTGAATGTCGGCAGTGGCGCGCATAAGCGGAACTGACTCTTCAGGTTGGAAGGGCAAGAAACGCACGTTCGGCAATTGCGCCGCGCGTTCCTGCAGTCGTTGTTTCATCACTCCGTCGCCAATGATCAGAAACACAATGCCCGCCTCATTCCGAAGTAGCATCGCGGCATCGATCAGCGTGTCCAGGTCGTAGACGTAACCGAGATTGCCGGCCTGGAGGACGACGAACTTGTTCTCCAATCCATGTTGCTCGCTGAACGTGTTCGCCTTGGGCAGTCTGCGAATGAACTGTGTATCCACAAAGTTCGGAATGGTCGAGACCTTTTCCGCCGGTATGCCTTTGGAGATCACGTTGCGCCGAAAGGCGGGCGAAATCACCGTCACGTGCGCAGCGCGCGCGTACATGAAACGTTCGAGTCGCTCCAGCAGAGCGATGGCGAATCGATTGTGCAGTTGACCGGCCTGGACCGGGGTTTCGGGGTAGAGATCCTGGACGTTGTAGATGAACGGAATGCCTCGCGCACGCGCAATGATGCTGGCCGCAATGCCACTGAAGAACGATCCGTTGCTGCACAGGATCAGGTCATACGTGTCACGGACCGTGAAAGCGGCCAGTGTTGCCAGCACGCTGAACGACAGATAGCTCAGCAAGCGGTGCAACATGCTGCCTTTGTTACCGTAGGCGTAGACGTACAGACGCAGCACGTCCAGGCCGGCGTAGGTAACTCGCTCGAACAGCTTGCCACGAAATTCGTCCCACACGCGGAACTTCTCGTAGTGCGGGAAGGTGGTGATGACAGAGACACTGTGTCCGCGTGCCTGAAGTCCCTGGCACAGCTGCGCCATGAGACGCCCTGACGCGTTCACGTCTGGCGGGAATTGAATGATCAGTACGAGGATACGCATGTTTCGCAGTTAGGGCTGCAGATTGGGCATCACAAGGGGCAAAGGCCCCTTTCGGCCCGCGCGTAGTGCTAGTTGCTCACGACGTACGAACCGAGCACGAGAGCGTCCATTTTCGTCCTGAGAAAGCAGTCGATTGCTTCATCTGGTGTACACACGATCGGTTCGTTGTCGTTGAACGACGTATTGAGGACGATCGGTACTCCGGTGAGCGCCTCGAATTCCTTGATCAATTGCCAGTACAGGGGTGAGCTTGCGCGATACACCGTCTGAAGCCGCCCGGTCCCGTCGACGTGCGCCACCGCGGGCACCGCGGCCATCTTTTCGGACCGAAACCCATACACCTTGGTCATGAACGGGTCCGGGTAATCCTGATCGAAGTACTCGCCCGTGGCCTCTTCCAGGATGGACGGCGCAAACGGACGGAAGGCCTCACGATGCTTGACCCGCGCGTTCAGGATGTCCTTCATGTCACCCCGACGTGGGTCGGCCAGAATGCTGCGGTTCCCGAGCGCTCGCGGGCCCCACTCCATGCGCCCCTGGAACCAGCCGACGACGTTGCCCTGCTCGATCAGACGCGCGACGTGGCGGCACAGCTCGTCGTCGTCGTAGCGTCGGGCAGCAAGCCCGCGTCGTTCGAGCGCGGCGGCGATGCTCGCGTCATCGAAGCCCGGGCCGGTACCCGCGTCACTCATCACGAACTTGCGCGGCCCGCCCAGCAACTGGTGGTAGATGTAGAAGGCAACGCCCATCGAGGTGCCCGAGTCGCTGGCAGCCGGCTGAACAAAGACGTCGTCGAACAGACCCATCTTGCGAATCTTGCCGTTGAACGTGCTGTTCAGGCCGACGCCACCCGCGATGCACAG
>JAFAPL010000319.1 GCA_019247135.1 Chloroflexota bacterium
GGGCCCGACCCCGTCGAGCAGAGCGGACCGCACCCGCACCACATCCCGTTCGACCCAGCCGGACAGTTCGTCGCGGTCCCCGACAAGGGTCTGGATCGCGTGTTCGTCTTCCGCGTCGATACGACGGCTGGCCGATTGCGACCCGCGGACCCTGCCTGGGTCACTACCCGACGCGGGGCCGGGCCGCGGCACATCGCATTCCATCCCCACCAGCCGTTTGCGTATGGCATCAATGAATTGGACTCGACCGTCGCCACGTACGCTTACGCTGACGGTGTGCTCACGCCGCAGCAGGTACTCCCGTCGGCGCCGGAGGACGCACCTCCGAAAAATACCGGCGCCGAAATTCTGGTTCACCCCTCCGGGCGTACCGTGTACGTATCCAATCGCGGGCATGACAGCGTCGGGGTATTCGCGGTCCAGGGCGGCGGACGCGAACTGAGCCCGGTCGGCTGGCACCCGAGCGGAGGACGAGTGCCGCGCGCCATGGCGTTGGATCCAGCCGGCCGGTTTCTGTACGTCGCGAATCAGTCCAGCGACACCATCGTTGCGTTCGCCGTTGACTCCGCCAGCGGCGAGCTCTCGCCGACCGGACACACAATCGAGGTCGGCAGCCCGTCGACGATCGTGTTCGTCGCGCGCTGACTTGAACCCTACCCGCATCTTTTACTAATCCACGCGAGCTGCCTCTCGAACAGCCATAGCCGCCAGGTTCCAAGCGGTTCCAAGAGGTCCGCGTGAACAATGTGAGCTAGACCGCCGCGGCGCCAACCATCATGCTCACGAGCTCACTCGCGGAGGTCGCGTTGGGCGTGCGTTCGCCCACCAGTCGACCGCGGCGCATCACCAGCAGCCGATCGGCGACTTCAAAGGCGTCCTGCATGTTGTGCGTAATCATGATCACGGGCACACCCGCGTCGCGGAGTGTCCGAACCAATTGGAGTACTTTGCGTTGTTCTGGCACTCCCAGCGCCGCCGTCGGTTCGTCCATGATCATCAACCGTGCGTTCCAGTACACCGCGCGGGCGATAGCCACCGCCTGGCGCTGGCCGCCGGACATCTGGCGCATCGGGCGACCCAGGTTCGGAATGCGAATGTCCAGTCGATCCAGCACCGTGCGGGACTCGGTGTGCATGAGCTTTCGATCGACTGCCGGAAGCACGCGGAGCACACGCCTGGACGGTTCTCGTCCCAGAAAGATGTTGGCTGGCGCATCGAGGTTCTCACACAAGGCAAGGTCCTGATAGATCGTCTCGATACCAGCCATGCGCGCTTCCATGGGTGTCGCGAACATGGCTTCGCGGTCGCCGAGATAGATGCGGCCGGAGTCCGGCCGAAACACACCGGAGATGATTTTTATGAGTGTGGACTTGCCCGCACCGTTGTCACCCAGCAATCCGACGACTTCGCCCGGGTAGACCTCCAGACTGACGTTGTCAACCGCGACGAGTCCGCCGAAGTGTTTCGACACCTCGGTGACTCGAAGCGCCGCTGACGGTGCGCCGCGGGTGCTCATTGAGCAATCCGCGCTTTGGCCTGATCCACCAGCACGGCCAGGATGATCACGACTCCAACTGAGATGTATTGCCAGAACGGATTGATGGCCATGATCACCAGACCGTTCTGGATCACGGCGATGATCAGGCCGCCGATCACCGTCCCCGTAATCGTGCCAGCGCCGCCGAACAACGACACGCCTCCGATCACAACGGCGGCGATTGCATTGAGCAGCAGCGGCTCGCCAGCCGGGGCCGCTCCGTTGGTGAAGCGGGTTGTGTACAGCACACCGGCCAACGCGGCGAACTCCGCTGACAGCAGGTAGATCAGAATTGTGTGCCGGCGGACTGGAACGCCGGCACGGAGTGCGGCCTCAGTATTTCCTCCGATGGCGTACGTGTGTTGACCAAATCGCGACCTGGCCAGCAACCACCAGCTAATCGCGATCATGACGATCATGAGCGTCAGCGGATGCGGCAGGATGGAGACGATACTGCGCAACTCCGCACCGCTCAGGCCGGGTGGCTGATTGAAAAAGGTGAAACCGGTGCTCGGATGAAAGTACAGCAGCGACCCGTTGCCGATCTGGCCGAGACCGTTGATCTGGACCGTGACCGGCTGGCCCCCGGAGAGCAGGAATGCTGCGCCTTGCGCGACTCCATACGTGCCCAATGTGCCAATGAACGGAGGCACACGAAATCGCGCGACGAGGATGCCGTTCACCAATCCGCTCACTGCTCCCGCGAGCAAACCAACCGCCAGACCCGCGAGGACGACGACGAACAGAGGCGCCTGCGCGCCCAGCGTGCGCATGGCAATGGCTGACATCACCGAAGCCAGGCCCATGACGTACGCGACCGAGAGGTCGATACCACCTGCGATGATCACGAACGTCAGGCCCAGGGCCATGATCATGCCGATTGCGGCATTCGCGAGGATGCTCTGGAAATTGAATAGATCGAAGAAGCCGCGGCCAAAGATCGAAAAAATGACGAGCAGCGCGAGCAGGAACAGCCAGGACCAGAAGCGTTCGGCAGTGTCGAACAGACGATTGCGGGCGGACTCCGGCTCCGGCTCCGATTGCGGGACCTCGGCCGCGCCACCCGTCTCCAGGCTGCTGACGCGGCCGGTTGCGGCTTCCTGCGTCACACTTATTCGTTCTTGTAGATCGCCTGTTGTGCTTCCGGAGAGTCCACGTTGTCGCGCGTGATCAGCACGTATCCAGTGGGAACGCGTTTCTGGAGGTTCGTCGTATCGCCCGAAATCGCTTTGACCGCGTAGTCGATGCCGGTTGTTCCCATGAGATATGGCTGTTGGGCAATGACCAGGTCGACGACGTTGGCGCGCAAGTCAGCGATGGCTTGTTCGGGTGCGTCGAAATTCGCGACTTTGACGACTCCGGCGAGGTTGGCGTTCTTGACGGCTTGCGCTGCACCCTCCGCACTGAACAGATTCGTGCCGAACACGCCGTTCAGGTCCGGCACTCGCTGCAGGACCGCACTCGTCTGTTGCGCAGCGATCGCCGCGCTATCGTTGTTGTAATCCACGCCCACCAGCTGGACTGCTCCCTTTGACGCATCGATCGCGTTCTTGCATCCTTGTTCACGCTCGATGACGGTACTGCCATTCGCGTTCACATTCTGGATGTACAGCTTACCGGTGCCACCCATGCCGTCGATCAGCGCCTGGCAGCCGATGCGGCCACCTTCGATATTGTCGGAGCCGATGTAGGACAGTGGAAACGTCACCTGTCCGTTGGCGTAATCTCCATCACCGATATACGTATCGAGTGAAATGACTTTGACTCCGGCGTCGTTAGCGCGCTGGAGTGGAGGAATCATTGCCTGTTTATCCACGGCGGCGATCATGATCGCGTCGACCTTACGAGCGATCATCGCGTCAACCATCGCCGTCTGGCCAACGGTGTCCGCCGCTTGTGATGGACCGTCCACGATCAGGTTTACGCCCACGCTGTCAGCCTCCGCTTGCGCGCCTTTGCCCATCGTGATGTAGAACGGATCGCCTTTGATGCCGATGATCAAGGCGATGGTTGATTGCCCTTGTGAAAACACCGGCGCCGACGGGAGCACGCCCAGCGCGCTGATGAAAATCGCCGCGGCCGCACGCTGTAACCACCGCCCGCTCAGGCGGCGAATCAGAGTTTTATCGAGCACTTTGAGAAGACCCCCTCGCTCGTGCTGCCGCGTGCGGGGCGACGCCAAGGATGGGGGCCCATGCTAGCAGTCCGCCCGATTAGCGTGCCTCGGCTGTCATCTCTCTTCGCATCGGCTCGAGCACGGACTCGGCGAAACGGGTCAGCTGCTCCGCGACTCCGCGGTCGCCCGGGCGAGGGCCTTGCAGGATGGTGCCGATCTCGTCGGCGCCGTCGGCGATCGCGCGCTGTAGACGCTCGCGTACCTCGACAGGTGTGCCGGCGATTGCGAATCGGTCGATCCATTCCTCCGGAACCACCGGCGCGTAGTCGGACTCATGATGCCGACCACTGTCGTGGACGGCTTTCAGGCGTTCGTACGCGGCGCGATCCGACTCCGGCAGCTCGCCAGAACGCGCAAGGCGGCCAAGCGTGTTGAGCGCGCGGCGCCCAACTCCGCCACGCACCGCGGCTCGTGCACGTTGGCGATCCGAATCTACGGAAGCCGTCGTCCAGAAGAGAATGCGCGTGCTGCCGACGGCGCGTCCGGCTTCCCGCTCGCCGCTGCGCACTGCTTCAATTGCCGTTTTTAATCCGTCGGGCACGCTGCTGATCAGCGCTCCGTCGGCGATTCGACCGCACAGCTGCTGGGTCCGTGCGCCCGAGGCGGCGATATAGATTGGAACGCTGTGCTCGATCGGCGCGTACGCAAGCCGGAGCGCATGTGAATCACTCGAAACCGCCTCCCCGGCGAGCAGCGCGCGAATAGTGCCCACCGCGCGTGCAAGCTCACTCAGGCTGGCGCGCGGGACGCCCAGGTTCTGGGCGCCCGTGTCCCCGACGCCGATGCCGAGGCGGATGCGACC
>JAFAPL010000352.1 GCA_019247135.1 Chloroflexota bacterium
ACCGTGGGGCGCGGCTGCGGGATGTCAACAACTTGACTGCTCAGCTAGCCGAAGTTGAAGCTGACCGGAGGGCACGACTGGACGCCGTTGACGCTCTCACCGCCACGCTGACGGAAGTAGAGGCAGATCGCGCCGCGCGACTCGACGCGCTGAACGTGCTTACCGTGCGGCTGCAGGAAGCTGAGTCGGATCGTGCCGCCCGTCTGGATGCGATCAACGTGCTGACGGCTCGCTTGCAAGAAGTTGAGCTGGACCGCGCCGCACGCCTCGACGCAATCAATACGCTCACCGCGCGCCTGGAGGCAGTCGAGGCGGATCGCGCGGCGCGCCTCGAGGCAATCGACAGCCTCACGCGCCAGCTAGCCGCATCGCAGACGTTCGCCGGCTAGGTGCGCTCGGCGACACGCGGCGTCCGCTTTTTGCTGCACGCATTGCGGCGCAATTCACGTCTGGGCAATCTCAAACAACATCCGCCGCTCACACTCCAGATGCCGCCTGCTCTCGGGGCGCAGCCATCGCCGGCGCCATCCATAAGCCTGACTACACCGACACTGAATCAGCGCCAATTCATCGAGTTCACACTCGAAAGTGTGTTGAGCCAGCGATACCCGAACCTGCAGTACACAGTCCAGGACGGCGGTTCAACCGATGGCACCCTCGAGCTGCTCGAGGACTACTGCAATGCAGGCGAGCTCGTTTATCGCAGCGCGAGCGATCGCGGACTTGGCCAGGCGATCAATCGAGGCTTCGCTGGCAGCAGCGGCGAAATCATGGGTTATCTCAACTCGGACGATCTCTTACTGCCTGGAGCGCTCGCAACGATCGCCACGTGGTTCTCGAAACACCCCAACGTGGACGTGGTGTACGGAAACCGGCTGCTCATCGACCAGCTTGGTTTTCAGATTGGTCGTTGGATCTTGCCGCCGCACGATAACCAGGTGCTGTACTGGGAGGATTACATCCCGCAGGAAACACTCTTCTGGCGCCGGCGAATGTGGGAACGGGTCGGGGGTCGTGTTGACGAATCCTTCCGCTTCGCCGTCGATTGGGACCTGTTGATCCGATTCGCCGAAGCCGGTGCACGTTTCGCTCGAATTCCGCGGTGTCTAGGTGCATTTCGGATCCACGATGCTCAGAAGACGACCAGTCAAGCTGAAACGGTTGGGCGCCAGGAAATTGAGCGCATTCTGCAGCGCTATCACGGGTACATACCGTCTGACTGCGAAATTGACGCGAAAGTGGCAGCATTTCATCTTAGACATAAGTTTTATGACCTGGCGTATGCTCGCGGCCTAGCTCAGCTCTTCTGAAGACCATCAGTTGTGGTCGAGTAAACAGTCTGATGCCGGCCGGCGTGCATGTATCGATAATGTGCTCCAACCTGAAAAACTTCGCCAGCAGGGCCGGTCGATAAGCGAGGCACAATTCAAGTAGCTGATCCGTGTGTGTCAGCTTGGGTTCCGGTACGTATTCCGCCAGTACGTTATCCGCGTACCCCGCTGGTAGAATGGTTTCGAGCGTGAAGCCAGCTGCCTCGATGGCCTGCACGTAATGTGGGCCACTGTAAGGGAACTCGTACACGCCATACTTGAGCGCGTACGGATGCGAATTGAGCCTGTCGCGTGTCTCAATTGCGGTATCCGCGTACCACTCACGGAAGGCGAACCAGCGTGCATCCGGCAGCATCTTGGCGCGAACACAAGCCGCGACATAGCCGATGCTCCGAAAGTGGTGAATACAGTTATGAGTGATGATGTTCTCGTATCGCTCAGAGTCATCGTACCAGGACTGTTCGTCGCTGAAGAACCTGATGTTCTCTGCATCTGGTCTCGAGGCCAGGTACCCCGTGCCACTGACGTAATGCGTGTTGGGCTCTAGAACCGCGAGACGTGTGAATCCGGCCTGGGCAAGTGCCCAGGTGAGGTGGCCTGGGCCGGCTCCGATCTCGCAGATGCGGCTTTCCGTTTCGACGTTCAGAAGTCTCAAGATGCGGCGTATGGTGCGGAATTCGGCCGCGGCGCGAAATCGTTCGAACGATTCCTTTCGGTTCGCCTCGCAGTAAATCGATTCCAGCAGTATCCGAGCCGCTAGATCGGTCTCAGCGAGGCGCTGTTCATTGCGAATCAGGTGCTCCCAACGATCAGGATCTTCAGACAATTCATGCAGTTGGAATCGCTGCTGCACTTCCATTAGCTCGGGCGAGGACAGTATCCTACGGTCCGCGGACGGCGAGCCGACAGCTCGAAGCTTCAACTCTCTCTGTGGACCCAACGGTTAAGCCACCCATAGGCATTCCACTCGCTGCGTTAGAGCCGCGATGCGTTGCAGTCGATTTGACGCTCCTGCTGCCAGGCGGGCAAAACGGCGGTTCGTGGGTCATGACAGAGTGGTTGATTCGCGAGCTCAGCCGACTACTGCCACACTGGACCTTTGTCCTTCTGACCTCTGAACTGGGGGATGCTGAGGCCGCAAGTCGACTCCATTCGGAGAACACACGACGGCTGTGCGTCGAGCGCCCACCGCAAGCGGCCGGCCATCGCGCGGGTCGGGGTATGTTGCGCCGCAACGGCCGCCTTGCACAGATCTCGGAGACTATTCGGCATCGGCTTGCAGGGCGACATCCAATCGCTCGATCGTCGAACCTCGAAGCCGGCGACCGCCTGGCCTTGCTGTCGAGCCTGGGCGCTGACCTGCTCTTCTGCCCTTTCGGTCAGTTCCAGATGCCAGCGTTTCAGGACCCACGCGTGCCTACCGTCTCCGTGATTTACGATTTGCAGTTCCTGTCGTATCCGCAGTTCTTCTCGGCGCATGACCTGGCTCATCGAACTGATGCGTACGCGCTCACGTGTGAGCGGAGCGACGCGCTCGTCTGCATCTCGGAAGCAACCCGTCAGAGCGTTCTGAAGACGGAATCTGTTGCGGCAGATCGCGTGACGACGATCCATATTCGGACGGGCGACGTAAAGGAACGCACATCCGCGAACCACACGTCGACCGACGTTCTGATGCGACTGGGACTGGCGCCAGGTCGCTTCTTTCTGTACCCCGCAAACCTCTGGCGCCACAAGAATCACGAGGTGCTCATCACCGCGGTCAACAAAGTGCTACGTCGCAACGAGCAGTGGGATTTCAAAGTCGTGTGCTCAGGCGCCGGGCTCGATCGACTGGAGGACCTGCGAACAATGGCTGCGTCCCTCGGCCTGGCGGACCGCGTATTGTTCACCGGATTTCTGCCCCGCCCGGAGCTGGAGACACTCCTCGCCGAGTGTCGCGGAGTCATCTACCCCTCGCTGTACGAAGGATTCGGGATCCCACTCGTCGAGGCTATGCGGGCGGGAAAGCCGGTGGCGTGCA
>JAFAPL010000607.1 GCA_019247135.1 Chloroflexota bacterium
TTCGGTTCCGTCGACCCGCTGCGCGGCGCCGACGCGGTCGCGCAGGCCCGCTCGCTGGCCCGCGACTACGGGGTCAAGGGGTTCAAGTTCCACCCGACGCTGCAGGGGTTCGCGCCCAACGACCCGGCGTTCTACCCGCTGTGGGCGGAGATCGAGTCGCTCGGCGTTCCGGCGCTGTTCCACACCGGCCAGACCGGGATCGGCGCGGGCCTGCCCGGCGGGCGCGGCCTGAAGCTCCGGCTGTCCGACCCGATGCTGGTCGACGACGTGGCGGCGGACTTCCCGGCGCTCACCGTGATCCTCGCGCACCCGTCGGTGCCGTGGGTGGCGTCGTCCATCTCGATCGCCACCCACAAGTCCAACGTGTACCTCGACCTGTCCGGCTGGTCGCCCAGGTACTTCCCGCCTCAGCTCGTGCAGTACGCGAACACGCTGATCAAGACCAAAGTGCTGTTCGGCTCGGACCATCCAATGATCACCACGGATCGCTGGCTGGCCGACTTCCAGGCCGCGGGATTTCGGGAGGAAGTCCGTCCGCTGATCCTGAAGGCGAACGCCGCCCACCTGTTTGGCCTGACCTGAGCATTCGTGCACGTTTAGCCGCGTTTCGTCGCGTTTAGCGGACATGGGGCTGGCGCGTTTCCTACGCTTGCAGGGTGCGACCGGCGGCCCGCCTGACCCTGGCTTCGTTGCTGCTTGCCCTGCTCGCGTCGGTCGCGTGCGCCCGACCGGCCCCGCCCGCGCCGTCCGAGCCGATTCGCACGCCGCCACCTGCTACGACGCCCGCGCCCGAGAGCAAACCCTCGCCCGTGGTCGTGGTGACCCCTGTCGTGGCCCCATCCCCCGTCGCCACCCGGTCCACCGGCAACGTCGTGCCACTCTCGCTCGGTGTCCAGGTCGGCCGCAGCGGGTCGGATTTGCGCGTTGCCTTGTTGCTGATGCTGCAGGACGACGCCTACCTGGGCATGGCCGCCCTTCAGGCGGCGGGCAATGCGCGGCTCGAGGAGCTGATCGCCGCGAACGCATCGCTGGACCAGAATGCCACCAGTCTGAGCCAGATCGTCACGGCTGTGAACGGCCAACCTGCAGGCCAGCAGGTCCTGGATAACTGGCGCGCAGCGAACTCGGATCTGGTCCACTACGCACAGGGCGGTCAGAGTCAGCAGGACTCGGCACGCCACGACCTCGAAGCACGCCGCTCGAGCATCGCGAACAGCCTGGCGGTGGGCGAGTTCACCAGCGACGAGGCCAACAACGTGCTCAATATACGGTTCCAGCAGCAGCTCAGCCTGGCTGACGCAGTCACCTCACGCGATGCACAGCACGTGCTGCAGACCGCTCGCGATACCTCCGCCAGCGGCGACGATTTCAGTCGCGCCTGGGCCGCTGCCATTGCCGCCCAGCAGCCGGATCAGGTGCCGACGCCGACCGAGGGAGCAGACGTCGACGTTCGCGCGAACTTCGCACGGCTTTACGAAGAACGCGTGTATCTGCTCGCCGACGCCGAGGCGGCGTCCGCCGATCGCCGTGAAGCCGACGCACGGTCGGCCGCGCAGGCTGTGAGCAGCAACGGCAGCGACATCGCCGCACTCATCTCCAGCGCGTATGGATCCGACGCGGCCAACGCCTACAGCCAGTCCTTACAGACGGAGGCAAATGCGCTCGAGAGCGCCGCCGGCGGCGGCAACCGCGATCAGGCCGCGACTGACCTGGATCGCGTGCGCGGTGAACTCGACACGCTCGTCGCGACGCAGAACGCCATCATGCCCCGCGGACTGCTCGCGGACGAGTTTCGGTCGGTCGACCAGTCGCTGTTGGCGGCATCGGACGCGTTCACCGCGCACGACTTCACATCGGCCTACGAGGACGTACACGGCGCGGCGAAGGCGAGCCAGCGCGCCGCGGACTCCCTGTCGCAAGGCATCGTCGATCGGTTTCCGATTCGCTTCATGGTGGGCACGCCAACCGCGGGCGGCGGGCCGCGCCGCCGCCGCTAGCGCACGCTGCCTTATGGCCGTGACACCCTGCCGCACACTCACCTCCTCGACATAAGCCACGGCCACGGACCACCTTCGGTCCGCTTGTCACCTCGTCCAACGAGTGACCGCCGACGGCCTGACGCCTGACGCCTGACGGCTCACGGGCGCCGCTCAGCCCTGAGGTGCCGCCGAAACAATCACCTGCGCCGGCCGAATCACGCGGTCACCCTTGCGATACCCCGGCCGCACGACGTGCAGCACATGCCCATCAGGCACATCCGCGCTCGCCTGTCGCCCAATCGCCTCGTGTTCGCGCGGGTCGAAGGCCGCCCCCTCTGGACTGATCCGCTCGACCCCATCCGCCGCGAGCGCACTCCTCAAGTTCCGCTCCACCAGCAGCACGCCCTTGCCCCAGCTCGATTCGAGGTCGGCGGGGGAGGCATTGGCCAGCGCTCGCTCGAAATCATCCAGCACCGGCAGCAGCCGCATGATCGAAGCAACCACGGCGTTGGCCGCCTGCTGGGCGCGCTCATCTTCGATGCGCCGACGATAGTTCACGAAGTCAGCCTGCGTGCGCTGGGCCAGCCGCAGGTACTCGTCGGCCTTCTGGTTGATCTCGGCCAGCTCGGCGCGAAGCGTCTCGAGGTCGTCTGCGGCGGGCCGCTCCTGCTGCCCATCGGGCGCAGGGGTAGGCTCCGCGGGATTGGAATTTTGAAAGTTGTCAGTCGGTTCGGATTGCACGGTCATTGCCAAAAGTATATGATGTTGAGCGCACAAAATGTATCGTGACTCGCATCAACTTTCGCGCAACGGAGCGGAGCAGGCGAGGGCGTGGTCCACGGATGCACTCTACGTCATCAGTGTCGCCGCGCGATTGGTCGAGTTGCATCCCACCACACTGCGGAAGTACGAGCGTGTCGGTTTCCTCGAACCCAGCCGTACGCCAGGACGCACCCGTCTGTACTCGCATGAGGACATCCGCCGCCTGCGTCAGATCAAGCGCCTGGTCGAGCAGCGCGAGATGAACCTGGCCGGCGTGCAGATGGCCCTGGACTTAACCACTCTCCTGCGCGAGATTGTGAACGCAATCGATCGCGCCCCGGATCTACAAACCCTGCAGCGCCGCGTCCAGGATCCCTTGCGCGAAGCGTTCGCAACCTTGGGCGCACTGGAAGAGTCACGTTAATGTCTATCAACACTTCATTTACGAGCCCGCGGGCCCAGCGCCGCGGCCACACAGCGACAACCTTAGAGGTGGAGAGTTAAGAAGCATGCCGAAAGTACTGGGCATAGACCTGGGCACGACCAATTCCGTGGCCGCGATCATGGAGGCTGGTGAGCCAACTGTCCTCGAAAACGCCGAGGGCAGCCGCCTGACACCGTCCGTCGTGGCGGTCAATCCAAAATCAGGTGAGCGACTCGTCGGCCAGGTGGCACGCCGCCAGGCGATCACCAATCCCGAGAACACGATCTTCAGCGTCAAGCGTTTCATGGGGCGCAAATACGACGACGCCGAAGTGCAGAAGGCGCTCAAGGTCGTGCCGTACAAGGTCACGAAGGCCTCGAACGGTGACCTGCGCGTGGGCATGGCCGGCAAGGACTACAGCCCGCCCGAGGTCTCGGCCATGATCCTGCAAAAGATCAAGGCCGACGCCGAAGCCAAGCTGGGCGAGAAGATCACGCAGGCCGTGATCACCGTGCCGGCGTACTTCAACGATAGTCAGCGTCAGGCGACCAAAGACGCCGGCCGCATCGCCGGTCTCGAAGTCCTGCGCATCATCAACGAGCCCACGGCGGCCTCTCTGGCCTACGGGCTGGACAAGCAAAACAAGGACGAGACGATCGCCGTCTACGACCTGGGCGGCGGCACGTTCGACATTTCGATCCTGTCGGTCGGCGAGGGCGTGTTCGAAGTCAAGGCGACGAACGGGGACACGTTCCTGGGCGGCGACGACTTCGACCAGCGTGTGATGGACTGGATCGTCGACGAGTTCAAAAAGGATCAGGGCATCGACCTGCGCAATGATCGGATGGCGCTCCAGCGTCTGAAGGAGGCCGCCGAGAAGGCAAAGATCGAGCTCAGCTCGACGCAGTCGACCGAGATCAACCTGCCGTTCATCACCGCCGACGCGAGTGGTCCGAAGCACCTGTCCCTGACGCTCACCCGCGCCAAGCTGGAGCAGCTGACGGGCGATCTGATCGATCGCACCCGAGGCCCAGTTCAGCAGGCGCTGAAGGACGCTGGCGTCACCCCGCGTGACATCAACGAGGTCGTCCTCGTCGGCGGCCAGACCCGCATGCCAGCCGTTCAGGAGATGGTCAAGCAGGTCTTCTCGAAGGAGCCACACAAGGGCGTCAATCCGGACGAAGTTGTGGCGATCGGCGCCGCGATCCAGGCGGGCGTGCTCAAGGGCGAAGTCAAGGACATCCTGCTCCTGGACGTCACGCCGCTGACCCTGGGCGTCGAGACGTACGGCGGCGTGATGACGCCGATGATCCCGCGCAACACCACCATCCCGACCTCCAAGACAGAGACCTACACGACGGCCGCCGACA
>JAFAPL010000781.1 GCA_019247135.1 Chloroflexota bacterium
ACCGTGGCCGGGATGTTCGGGATGTTCTTCCTCGGCTCGCTCTACCTGCAGCGGGTGCTCGGCTACGACGCGCTGCAGATCGGCCTTGCGTTCCTGCCGGTGACGATCGTGATGGGCACGCTGTCGCTGCGCTTCTCGGAGAAGCTGATCCAGCGTTTCGGCGCCCGCTCGATGCAGTTCCCTGGGCTGGGCCTGATGGTCGTCGGCATGGTTCTTTTCGCCCAGACGCCGGTCGGCGGCTCCTACCTGCGCGACGTTCTACCGGCGCTGCTGCTGACTGGCACCGGCGTGGGCCTCTGCTTCCCTGCCCTGATGGGGCTGGCGATGGCGGGCGCGACGCCGAGCGACGCCGGCCTGGCCTCCGGCCTGGTGAACACCGCCGCGCAGGTCGGCGGGGCGCTGGGCCTGGCGGTCCTGGCGACCGTGTCCACCTCGCGCACCAACCATCTGGCGCACACCGGCACGGCGCACGCGCAGGCGCTGACCAGCGGGTATCACCTGGCGTTCCTGATCGCCGCCGGCCTGGTCGCCGCCTCGATCGTGGTCGCCGCGGTTGTCGTGCAGTCCGAGAAGCGCGCGGCCGTGGCGACTGCGCGGGCCGGCGAGCTGGCCTACGAGGGCTGCTGAATCAGACGCTCGAGAGCGGCGACAGCCAGGCCGCGCCGTGGTCGCGACATCGACCAAGGGCGGCTGTCGCCTGAGGCACCACGACCTCAGGGAAGCAGGTGCTCGGATGGCTGCGCGCTGCGCGGACGCTGGAGTTCCTTCAGAAGCAAGGCGAGGAGCTGCCGGACTGGTGGGCGGCCGGCGAGCGGCGGCGCCGCCATTATCGCGTGACCGTCAGTCTCTCGCTTGGGGGGCATGCGCCCTTCCCTTTCGCAATCAACGTGTCCCGGACCATCTCCCGAAACGCACGGATCCGACCGGAGCTCAGCCACTCCAGGCGACCCCAAACGCCTGCAGTGACAGCCATGAGGCCCATCTGCTGAGTGACCAAGCTAGGGGCCGTTGCGTCCACGAGGCACGCCCGCACGTCAAAGGAGTCCGCGGCGTTGGCGCGAGTTGAAGCGTGGCTGATTGCTCGTCTGCCAGTCAGCGCGCTAGCGCCACCATCCTCGCGAGATGTTTCCGGCATCGCCCAGCTGAGTTGACTGCTGCCTCGCGGCGAGCCCTAGCGTTGTGTTCGGCGGTGCCGCCCGGGACGGTTCGTCGTTTCGGCTTGTGCCCGCGCCGCGGCAAACAGCGCGGCGGTGTCAGTGTCCATGTAGTAGTCGGTGCCCCCGTCGGCTCGGCCTTCGGTGGCGATTGGGAGCGAGCGGTCGAGGTGACGTGAGTAGCGCCCCGGCCAGGCGAGGATCCCGGCGACGCCGTGCGCGCCCTTCTCGAGTCCGAGGCGCTTAGCGATCTCCTCGCCCGCGAGGCGGGCGCCCGGCGCGTCGGCGAGCAAGTCGAACAGTTCGCGTGCGGGCGGCGCGAGCCTGCCGTAAAGCCACGCGGCCTGGTCGGCATCCTCTGCCGACCAGGCGCGAGGCCCTCCGTGGTGGCGCAGGCCTCTTCGGCCGTGGCGACCCCGCCCGCGCCACGGCGGTGGGGTCCCAGGCTCGGCCGCCAAGAACTCCGCGAACCAGGAGTAGAACTCCGGGAGGCGTTCCTCCGGGACGGGAACGGTGACCTCCTTGTCGGCCATCAGACCTCGGTGACCGGCCCAGATTGGCCAGTGGGTTCCGCGTGCTCGGTGCCCTCGCGGCGTTCGGTGCAGCGACGCCCATGGTGGCCGCGGTGCGGCCTCCCGTGTCGGCCCCTTCCTCGCCGGCCACTGGGGCCCGCCAGGAAGCGCGCGAACAGGGCATGGAACTCAGCGACCCGGTCCTCGGGGACGTCGACGACGACCTGCTGATACTGCGTAGTGGGAGTTGGATTTGAATCCATACTGTTTCTCCTGTAGTTGCTTACAAAAGCAAGCATAACAGAAGTAACTACTTAAGTAAAGCAAGTCGTGTCGAGCGGGCTCGCGCGAGTGTCGATGAGTTCCACCCTCTCGATCGCAGATACGTGTCTCGGAACGAGCGTTTTCTTCGGGGCCCCTTTCCTCTGATCGTCATCTGCCAGTGTGCGGTGACGCGGGGGGCAGGTGCACCGTGACGCTGAG